>NZ_JAUBTL010000041.1:0-30922 GCF_036702475.1 Microcoleus sp. D2_18a_B4 | reverse complement strand
GTTCCTAACGGGCTCTCCGGCCCGTTCCACAAGAAAATTAAGTTTTGTGGAACAGGCATCTTGCCTGTTCCTAACGGGCTCTCCGGCCCGTTCCACAAGAAAATTAAGTTTTGTGGAACAGGCATCTTGCCTGTTCCTAACGGACAAGATGCCCGTTCCACAAGAAAATTAAGTTTTGTGGAACAGGCATCTTGCCTGTTCCTAACCAAGGTGCAAGATGTAAGTTATAACATTTATGACAAAGGTGAGTTTGCCAAAGCAAGCATTATTTTTGATAGAGTGCTCGATAAACTGGTTCGCCCCGTTTCAGAGTAGCAATTTCTCTTTCAGTAGGAACAGGCAGGGGATTTTCTGCTAGCCATTCGCCATCATTTTGACGTTTAAAACTGGGGTTAGATGAAAAGCGATCGCACATTTCCCTTTCTACTTCCTCAATATCTGACTGAATAAAAACTTCGCCGCCAATGGCCAGATAAATTGCCAATTCATTAACTAATTCCTGCTGCACCACCCGCCGTTTGTGGTGCTTTTTCTTGAACCACGGATCTGGAAACTGAATGCTAACTCGCTGCAAAATACCTGCGGGTAAAGTTTCTAAAATGGGCTTCAGGGAACTATTCGCATTGCAAAACAAATAATGCAAATTTGTCAAGCCTTTTTCGTCCCGCCAAAGATTCGCCTCTTCTACCAACGGTTCCCGAATTTCTAAGCCGAGAAAGTTCCAGTCTGTTTGGATTTGCGCCATGTGCCACAAAAACCGTCCTCTGCCGCAGCCGATATCTAAATGCAGCGGTAAATTTAAGTCGGCATAGATTTTAGTCCAATCCGGGGGACTTGCAGATGCTTGATATCTAATTGATAGGGGATTGACGTGTTCCCGCACTCTTACTCTGGCCAATTTTGCTGTCTCCTGAATGTAATTTTTAACCGCAGATGAATGCAGATGAACGTGGATTAACGCAGATAAATATTGATTTTTGCGATGTTGTTCCCTACTTTTTAATTAATGAGCAATCTTAAATTGCAGAGTGACAATTTTAAATTGCTCATTATTGCATTAGGCCTCTGGTTCGAGGCCTGCTGCTCTTAATTGTGCAGCTAGTCGATCGGCCCGGTGCCGTTCCCTTTCTACCATCTCTGCTCCCCACAATAACATCTCTCCGCTCTCATCCCACCACCGCAACCAATATCCCGTTCTTTCGGCTTTTGTTCCCTGCCAAATACCTAGAAATAACCCAATTCCTTCAATCCAATAACGACCGTTTAAATCTGGTTGCTGTATTTGATAATCTCCTGATGAATCCAACTGGTAGACTTCTAACACTCCAGTGGCGGGCTCAAAAAGTGCATAAATTGGTACTCGCAATACTTGTCTATAAAAAAACCATTTCCCCGGTGGATAAGTTGGCTTGTTAGAATATTCATCGTAGGAAGTAGCTGACAAGAACTCCATGACGAATGCCGGAATTTCTCCTTCTAAGTTCGGAGTGTAACTGCGGCGGATTTCTTGACTAGAAAGCGGCTGTACGTTGGGAACATAAAACAAATCGGGAGCTTTGATAACTAGCTTATTATCTAAGGTGGCACAAATCCCCATATTAGGGGCAACTAATGTTCCCTCCAAAATTAGCCCCGCGATTTCTAAGATTTCTCGCAAGGCGGCAGCGAGTAAGGGTTGGTCGATATTTTGCAGAGGTTCCTCGTCTAAAATGAAGTCGTCTGGCAATTTTTCCCAGGTAATTTTTAAGTCGGCTGTACTGACTGTCATTGTATTTCACCTCTGAATGAGATTACTGGAGCGCGGCTCGCAATACTTCGCGATGAAAGAGCGATCGCTCTACTATAAATTTTATCCTGTCTGGCGATAAGGCGTGGCCGTTAGCATAGTGTTCCATCCAGGTTTTGCTGATTAAATAAGGATCGTCTGGCAATTCTGATAATAAGTATCCCGGCATTTCTAGCTCTTCCATTAACTGGCTGACTTTCGGATCGTAGCTGAGGGCAAAACAGCGGCATTCTTCGGATGCTGCCATAATTAAACTGTGGTAGCGCATCCCGATCGCCATTTCGACTCCCCGGAACACTCCTTTCAATTTTCTGGGGTCTTCTAAACTGAGGATGCGGCTCGTTTTGGGCAGGGCTTCGTGCAAATGTTTGGCTATTTCTAAGTCGTGAGACGCTTGAAAAGGCAGCAGCAAAATTAAGGTGCGAGTTGCTTTTTGAAAGTCAACTAAAGCTTGAGTTAAGATTGACAAACGGGCGGGAGTTAGTGTAGAGTGAGAACGCAAACAAATAGCCACTCTGGGCGCAGGTAAATCCCACAAACCCGACACGGGGGAATTCTCCAAAGCCCACACGGGATCGGGCGCTAAAGTAAAGGGAATTTGCCAATCTGCAAGTAAAGTAGCTGAACCTTTATCCCGCACGCTGACGGCGGTGCATCCAGCAAAACAGCGCTGAGATAACTTGCGAGTCATTTCGTGCTTCAAAGGCCCAATTCCCTGGGCCCAAGCAACAGTTTTTAAGCCCATCTGCTGCGCTAATCCCATTAAACCCCCATAATAGAAAGGGCTCACAATGCTAGTAGCGTCTTGGATTAAACTACCGCCGCCCCAGATTAGCGCGTCGGAGGTGCGGAGTGCTTCGATAACTTGAAAGGCATTCATGCGATCGCGCGCAGCTACCCCGTACCGCTGATTTGTCTCGACAGGATTGCCAGACAGGACGATCGGCGTCACGCCATCTGGTAACATTTGCAGTAGCGATGCCAACAGCGCCTCGTCGCCGCCGTTGCCTTTACCGTAATAGCCGCACAAAATTGCTCGCATTTCTACTCTTTTATTTGTTTGTGATGGGGAATCTAACGATTTTAGATTTTAGATTTTAGATTTTAGATTTTTTTGATATTTGAGATTTGCTCCTACTACCAAAAAAATGCTACTGTCATCAAGCTTCAAGGCTTTACGTCATCAGTCAGCTCAAATCGCAAATCTAATAAAATCTCGAATCGCTAATCTAAAATTATATGACCAGCCCAAAAACAGGTACAAGCCCCGACTTAAGTCGTGGATGCTCCTAAAATTTTAGACCAAAGCTCAAGCTCCAAGATTCATCTGTGGAGTAAATCTAAAATCTAAAATCTAAAATCTAAAATCGACTGACTCATCATACTTTATATGACAGTTGCGTAAGTCCCGATCGATAAATCTTTCATCTTCGTTCACAATACAAAAAATGCACGCTTTGTCAATTCCCACCTGGATTATTCACGTCTCTAGCGTCGTCGAGTGGATTGCCGCCATCTGGTTAATTTGGACTTACGGCGAAGTCACTCAAAACCGAGCTTGGTGGGCCCTTTCCGCCGCAATGCTGCCCGCTCTTGTCAGCGCTATGTGTGCCTGTACATGGCACTATTTTGACAACTCTCCCGCCCTAGAATGGATTGTTACCCTGCAAGCGGCGATGACTCTCATCGGCAATTTTACTTTGTGGGCGGCAGCTTGGTGGATTTGGCGATCGGCGCAGCCAGCAGAGAAAATTAAAGAGTGAAAAAAGGAGAAACTAAGTGAAAAATAGCACTATTTGCGTAAAATTTGCGGCAAGTTTGCTTTTGTTGACAGCCGGATTTTTGCTTCCCAGCAAAGCCAGCAACATTCCCCTACAAGTCGCCCAACAGCCTAACTGCAAAAGTCCTCAAACCACGCTAGACATGAATATGTGTTCTAGTCAAGAGTTTGAGGCTGCCGACAAAAAGCTCAATCAAGTCTATCAGCAACTGCAAGCAAAAATCAGCAGTAGACAAAAGCAGAGATTGACTGCGGCACAGCGTACTTGGATTAAATTTCGAGATGAAAATTGTGATTATGCAAAAGGGCAGTTTGAAGGCGGTAGTTTGGCTGCTTCTACCTACGGTTATTGCAGGGCAAGAGTGACGCAAGAACGGATTAAAGATTTGGAAGGTTATTTGAAACAAGTAAATTTATAAAAGTTCGGTTTGTGGCACAGGCGGGACGCCTGTATCTGTGGCACAGGCGTCCCGCCTGTATTTGTAAAAAAATCTAATTCACCAATCTTTCAGAATTGCAATGCCACAGAATTAGTAGCAATTAAACCTGCCTCAATCAACAATCGATCGAGATTGTCAACCAGTCCATCAAGACAATGTAAAATTTGGCGATCGCCCGCAGGTAACGAAATAGAATTAGTTAGACTGTGAATCTGGCTTTCCAAATCTTCCGGCAATTTTGAACACAAAGCTGTTGCCCTTTCTAGCAGACGCTTTTCGCCCGGATGAGGGATAGAATTAACAGCAAAAATAATATCAAAATAACTGCCTAAAAAAGCGGCTGTTCGGTGGATAATACTTACTGAATCGCGGCGCAAAACAGCGGATTCTAGCTGGTGGCGAAATGAAAAAATCTGGTGGCGCAAAATCGGATAATTTTTGGCAATTATGGCTTGACGGAGTTGTTCTGGATAAGGTCGATGGAGATTGGCTTGCAATTGCTGAAACCAACCGTCTCTGTCATATAATGATACTGAGGTGAGAACGTTCCACCAAAAACAGGTTGAGTAACCTACTGATGCTTGATGTTTGACCAGGACGCGATCGAGTTCTTCTTCGATCCATTCGGGCCTGCGGTACATAATATCTATACCGCAACCAGTGTTAATATCTATCCACTCGTCACCGGGCTCCCAAAATTGATTGTTGATGGCGATGCGATCGGAAAATTGTCTCCCTATCGCCTCCCGTATGTCAACAGGAATTTCCTCTTCAACATACACGTAAAAATCAAAATCAGACGACTCATCCGTAACTATAGTTGTTCGAGAACCTGCTAAAACGACGGCTACAACTTGAGGCAAACTGCTAAACTGCTCCCCAATAGTTTGAGCGAGGGATGGAATTTCTTCGAGAGCTATTTGATAATTATGCAGCATTTAATTACCTTTTTGTGAGCTTTAAAAATAACAGCAAATGCTTAACTATAGCACTCAAGATTTTAACGCCTAACTTTGAACTCGTCACTCAACAATTGATAATTGTTAACAAATACGGCGGAGGCGAACTGATGCGCTGCTACATCAGACCCCCCAGCACAAACCAGCTCAAGAGTGATATAAAGCTTTGTTTTTTATTTTACGCTTTGACACGCCGATGGTGTAAAATCTATATTCTCAAATCTTATATTTTAAATCCCTATGTCCTTCGTTGGTTTGCACATTCACAGCGATTATAGCTTGCTAGATGGGGCGTCTCAGCTACAACAGCTCGCAGAACGGGCGGTGGAATTGGGTATGCCCGCGATCGCCCTTACAGACCACGGGGTGATGTACGGGGCGATCGAGCTAATCAAAGTTTGCCGGAATAAAAATATCAAGCCGATTATTGGCAATGAAATGTACGTCGTCAACGGCGACATCGAAGTAAAAGTTCGAGGTAGAAGAAAATACCATCAAGTTGTTTTAGCTAAAAATACCCAAGGTTATAAAAACCTCGTCAAACTAACCACAATTTCCCACTTAAAGGGAATGCCAGAAAGAGGTATTTTTGCCCGACCTTGCATCAACAAAGAACTACTAAAACAATACTCCGAAGGTTTAATTGTTACCAGTGCTTGTTTGGGCGGGGAAGTTCCCCAAATGATTCTGCAAAACAAGCTAGATACTGCCCGTGAAGTAGCCACATGGTATAAAGAAGTATTTGGGGAAGATTACTATTTAGAAATTCAAGACCACGGTTCCCCGGAAGACCGGATTGTTAATGTTGAAATCGTTAAAATTGCCCGCGAACTGAAGATTAAAATAATTGCCACCAATGATTCTCACTATATTTCCTGCAACGACGTAGAAGCACACGATGCTTTACTGTGCATTAACACCAACAAACTGATTGAAGAAGACAAGCGGATGCGCTACAGCGGTACTGAATATCTTAAGTCCGCAGAGGAGATGGCGCAACTGTTTCGAGATCATTTGGATGATGAAACAATCAAAGAGGCGATCGAAACCACCCTAGATGTCGCAAATAAAGTATCCAGATACGAGCTCACAGGAGAAGCTCGGATTCCCACAATTCCAATTCCCCCAGAACATACAGCCGATACTTATGTAGAAGAAATATCTTGGCTGGGACTCTTAGAACGCCTCAAAGCCCGCACCAGAAATGAAATCCCCCCAGTCTACAAACAAAGACTAGAATACGAACTGAAAATGCTTCAGCAGATGGGCTTTTCAGAATACTTTTTAGTAGTTTGGGACTACATAAAATATGCGAGAGACAACGATATTCCAGTAGGGCCGGGACGCGGTTCGGCCGCAGGTTCTCTAGTGGCCTACGTCCTCAAAATCACCAATATAGACCCCGTACATCACGGACTACTATTCGAGCGATTTCTCAATCCCGAACGGAAATCCATGCCAGATATTGATAGCGATTTCTGCATAGAAAGGCGGGACGACATGATTAAATACGTTACGGAAAAATATGGTAGCGACCGCGTAGCGCAAATTATTACTTTCAACAGAATGACATCAAAAGCTGTATTGAAAGATGTTGGGAGGGTGTTAGGTATTCCCTACAAAAAAGCCGACGAAATGGCAAAATTAATTCCCGTGTCCAGGGGAAAGCCGGAAAAACTTAAAGTGATGATTTCCAATGAAACACCTGCACAGGAATTTAAAGACAACTATGAAAATACAATTTGCATAAATGCAGAAACTGGTACTGAAGTCCCCGTTCGTCAGTGGATTGACATGGCAATTCGTATTGAAGGAACCAACAAAACCTATGGCGTTCACGCGGCCGGTGTGGTAATTTCTTCAGAGCCGTTGGATGAACTTGTACCGCTGCAAAAGAATAATGAGGGTGCTGTGATCACCCAATATTTCATGGAAGATTTGGAATTTTTGGGGCTGCTGAAAATGGACTTTTTGGGATTGAAAAATTTAACAACGCTCCAGAAAACTGTTGATTATATTAAGCAAACCCAAAATTTAATTGTCGATCCAGAAATGTTACCTTCTGATATAGAGCGCCGAGCTCAAGAGACTTTTGGCCGAATCAAAAAGTTACCCGATGATGTAGATAAAACCTATAGACTTTTAGAAAGAGGAGATTTAGAAGGTATTTTTCAGTTAGAATCCTCGGGAATGCTGGATGTAGTGAAAAAACTCAAACCTTCCTGTCTGGATGATATTTCTTCTATTTTGGCACTTTACCGACCTGGGCCGCTGGATGCAGGTTTGATTCCTCAGTTTATTGACTGCAAGCACGGTAAAACCGTTGAGTACGATCATCCGCTATTAGAACCGATTTTAAAAGAGACTTACGGAACGCTTTGCTTTCAAGAGCAAATTATGCGGATGGCTCAAGATTTGGCGGGCTATTCTTTGGGTCAAGCTGACTTGCTGCGGCGCGCAATGGGCAAGAAGAAAGCTGATGAAATGCAGAAGCAAAAAGAAACGTTTATCGACGGCGCAACTAAGAATGGAGTCAGTCAAAGAATAGCTGATAAACTGTTCGCACAGATGCTACAATTCGCGGAATATTGCTTGAGCTATGACACGAAGATATTGACAGTGGAATATGGGCCGATGGCTATTGGCAAAATTGTTGAGGAAAAAATAGAATGTACTGTTTATAGTGTTGATAGCAACGGTTATATTTATACACAGTCAATTGCACAGTGGCATCGCCGGGGGCAGCAGGAGGTCTTTGAGTATTGCCTGGAAGATGGCTCGATAATTCGCGCCACAAAAGATCACAAGTTTATGACTGTTGGCGGTCAAATGCTGCCCATTGACGAAATCTTTGAACAAGGATTAGACTTAAAACAAATCAACTCTAGCTCAGATATATAAAATGTATCTCGACTATAGGCAGCTAAAATCGGAACACAAGGAACAAATCATTTCTGCTTTTAATCACGGCATGGAGTGTCGAGACATTCCTAACTACCTTGGTGTGAGTGAAAGAGCAGTTTCAAGGGTTTTAAAAGAAGCCGACATTAATACTAAGCGGCGAAACCGCTATACTTTAAATGAGAGCTATTTTGATGTAATTGACTCTCAAGCTAAAGCTTATTTATTAGGATTGATAGCTGCTGATGGCTGCGTTACTCAAACTAATTATGTAGCTTTTGAATCTATTGACAAAGAACTTACAGAAATGCTCAGCATAGAGCTACAATACTCTGGTGAAATTAGAGTTATTCAGCCTCAAAATTATGCTCCTCACTACCGAATAAATTTTTCTTCTGAAAAGCTGGCAAGCTCTTTACAGGGCTACGGCATCATAACAGGAAGAACTTTTTCGGAAGTTACCTATTTCCCTAACTTAAAATATTTAGGGTCTTATGTGTTAGGCTATTTTGACGGTGACGGTTGTGCTTATGCAAACAAAGGTAGAAGTGGCGGTTTAGTCTGCATTGTTGGTTCCTTTGAATTTGCCCGCGAACTAGCAATGCACCTAGGGATGGGTTCTGTACAAGAGCATCAATTAAAAAAAGTTTATTATTGGAGAATCTTTAGTCGAAAAAATATACAAGCATTCTATGATTTTGTGTATCAATATCCCCGCTTGGGATTGCAACGAAAGAAAACTAAAATAGAGGCTATTCTCAGGAGTTACAAACATGGTAAAAATTATTAGTCGAAAATCACTAGGAACTCAAGAAGTCTATGACATAGGCGTTGAACGAGAACATAACTTTATCCTAGAAAATAGTTTGGTGGCATCTAACTGTTTTAATAAATCCCATTCAATGGCCTATGCCTATATCACGTATCAAACGGCATATTTAAAGGCGAATTATCCTCTAGAATATATGGCTGCACTGCTGACTGCTAACAGGGGCGATCAGGATAAAGTACAGAAATATATTGCCAATTGTCTCAAGCTGGGTATTGAGGTTGAGCCGCCCGATGTTAATAGCTCGGAACTTACTTTTACACCGATGCCGAAACAGATGACTGGCGCTGCAAAAGATAAAATTTTGTTTGGAATTTCGGCGGTTAAAAATGTGGGAGAAGCGGCAATTGAAAATATTTTGGCGGCGCGGCAGGAAGGGGGTAAGTTTAAATCGTTGGCTGATTTGTGCGATCGCGTAAATCTCCATTCTGTCAACCGCCGCGCTCTAGAAGCTTTAATTCAATGCGGTGCTTTTGATAAAATTGACCCCAACCGCAAGCAATTAGTACATGACCTCGAAGGGGTGATCAAATGGGCGCAAAAGCGCCAAAACGAGCGAGAAAGAGGCCAAGGTAATATCTTCGATTGGCATGAGAAGAATAGCTTCGGTAAGTCGGTCAATACCTATGAGTCTGCACCTAAATCTAAATTGGTACCAGATTATGACAAACAGGAGAAATTACGTTTAGAAAAAGAATTACTGGGCTTTTATGTATCAGAACATCCCCTAAAGTTTCTCATGCAAGTAAACCCAGACCCAGATGTTGTGACTCTCGAACAGTTAGCAGATAAAAAGGGGAAAGTATCAGTTATTGTCATGCTCAGCGCTATTAAAATGGTAGTGACTAAAAAAGGCGATGCGATGGCAATTTTGCAATTAGAAGATTTGACTGCTCAAATAAAAGCTGTGGTGTTCCCCAAGGCTTACGAACAAGTGAAACCTTACATTGTAGAGAATGCGATCTTACTGATTAGTGGAAAAATTGAGAAAGATGGGGAGGAAATTCAGATAATTGTAGACACTGCAAAGCCCGTTGAAACAGTACAGGTTGAAGAGGAAATCGAGAGGGCCCAACCGGAAATAAATAACCATTGGGCGGCGGAACCAGTCAACGTTGTACGATCGACAAAACCTGTGGAAGTTTTAGAAATGGTGATTGTCAAGCTTACACTGCAGCAAGTACAATACGGGGAAAAACTCAATGACCTCAAAGCCCTTTTGGAAGAACTTTCCTATGGGGGAGAAGATGCTAGCGTTTCTGTGGGGGGAATTGTTGTCGGTGAATATTCCTGTCAACCCTTTCGCATTAACCGTCAATTGTGGGTGCAAGATGGCGAGGGAACTGTTAGCCGTCTCAAGTCGGCTAAATTTGATGCTTGGGTTTTTCCTCTAGACACTCGCGGGGATGCTGCGGTATTTCGAGAAATGCGATCGCAACTTAATGTACATTCTTGGGCCAGTCGTTTACTTGACACTGACACCGATCGCCTTCACAAGTATGTCACTTATCTCGCCCAACTAAACAGACGCCCGCCAAACTAACACTTCGCCACCATCCCCACCGGTGACTAAAGTTTGACCGTCAGGACTAAAAGCCACCGGATTGCACCCAGCAAGAGAGCACAAACATTCTCCTGTTTCCAGGTTCCATAGTTTAACCGTACCATCTCGACTGCCACTAGCCATCGTTTCGCGATCGGGACTCATCGCCACCGAAATCACCGCATCTGAATGCCCCCTCAAAGTATTAATCAATTCCCCTGTATCGGCATTCCACAATTTAACAGTAGCGTCGGCACTTCCACTGACAATCATCTTACCGTCTTGACTAAATGCGATCGCATAAACCCAATCTGAATGACCGACAAAAGTCCGTACACTCTCCCCAATACCTACCAGCCACATCTTGATAGTTGTGTCAGCACTACCACTGGCAAGCATCATACTTTGAGGCCGAAAACTAACAGATAAAACCTTGTCAGAATGTCCCGAAAGCTTTTGAACCAATTCTCCGTTGCGCTGGTTCCACAATTTAATACTCTTGTCGCCGCTGGCACTCGCGATCGCTCCAGAGTCGCAACTAAAAGCCACCGAGTACACGGGGCCGTACCGATGACTGTACGGCGAACCAAAATCGCTGTAAAATTCGCGAATCATCGCCTTTTTATCCAGCTTCCACTCAATGACTTTTCTGTCAAAACTGCCGCTAACCATCATTCTCCCGTCTGGGCTGATTGCCACTGCATCAACCGTTGCGGAATGGCCGAAAAAAGTATGGATGAATTCACCTGTTTCCAGGTCCCACAGCTTAATTGTTTTATCATCGCTGGCGCTAGCGACAATATGGCCTTGAGGATTAATAACCACAGCATTAACCGAGGCTGAATGACCGTGGAGAATGCGATCGCACCGCCAGTTATTAGACGACAAAAATGTCGGATTGCCAGCGGATGGCGCAACATGAATCTTGGCGGGCGGCGCGGCTGATACGGCGGTTGCTTTATTGGGCTGCGAGTTAGTTACTGGCGAATTAATAGCTATTTTTATGGGCGAATTATAACTGATTTGAGAGCGGGGATATTGCCCAACATTTACCAAGTCTTGCAAGACTTCAGCAGCGGATTGATATCGCTCTCTTACCGAATCTTTGAGCAATTTATTCAAAATAGTTGCTAATTTATGGCTGACTTTTATGCCTTTTTGCGCTAGGTGCGATCGCCAAATCCATTTGCATTCCAAAGCATCGAACAAATCCTTCAATACCGCCCCAGTTAGCAGGTGAATGCAGGTAACGCCCAAACTGTAAAGGTCGCTCGCCGGATAGGCTTTGCCGCTGCGAATTTGTTCGATGGGCGCATAGCCAGCAGTTCCAGTTATCGTCCCAGTTTGCGCCTCAGAAAGGCCGGTAATGTGCTTAGCAACTCCAAAATCTACTAGCACAAACTGACCCCCCCTGGCCTTCCCCTGTACAGCAGGAGATTCAGCGACAATTATCCCTTTCATACCACCAGAAGATTGAGGTAAATTTGCCCCTCGTTTTTCTTTACCAGGAGTTGAGGTGCCATATCCCGCCGCCGCCCACAAGGTTTGGGGAGTTCTCCGCAGAATATTTTCCGGCTTAATATCCCGATGAATCACCTGCTGCTCGTGAACAAATTGCAAAACAGGCAACAAATTGATCAACAATTCCCAAATCTGTTCCTCACTAAAAGCTCCCCGCTGCTGCAACTCCTGAAACAAATTATTTCCATCGATTAACTCTTCCACAAGATACAGACGTTTGGCTTGTTCAAAAGAAGCCAGCAAACTTGGAATTTGCGGGTGTTCTCCGAGTTCGTGCAGTCGGTGAGCTTCTTGTTTGAACAGTGCAGTTGCCTTTTCTAATTCAGCTTTTTCTTGTACTTGGGGGAAAAATTGTTTGATGGCGCAGGGAGTTTTCAACCTATCTTCATCGACAGCTAAAAAAGTTCTGCCAAATGTTCCTTCACCGATAGGTTGAATGGCGCGATAACGCTCTTTCAGTAGCAATTTAGAGCCGCACGCCAGACAAAACTTGGTTGAGTCAGCATTCTGCGGCTTTTGGCAATGGGGATTGAGGCAATAGCTCATCTTTTTTCCGGCCTGGAGATTCCCACCACAGCTAAACTTAGCAACATGGTAGTCTGTTTCCACTCACGCCCAGAGCACCATTCTCGATAATACCTGAGAAACTCGCTTTCTTAACCCAAAATCTCGGCTCTCAGGTTGAGCCCGTGGCAAGAAACCAAGGTGAGGACACTAAAATTGCTTGATGTGAGTTTCCATATATTGTAATGCTTTCCTAAAATTTTGCAGGTTGGGGGCTCACAAACTGGTATGTCAACAGTTAACTGGTAATTGCCGCTATTCTGGAGCATTTCTGCAGAGAGTAAATACCAAACTGAGATGAGCCCGGCTATTCTCCCCCATCTAAAAGACACTCTTGCTCCTCGTCGCCCTTCTGTGACGATGCTTTGGCTTTAATCACCGCTTCTCTAAAGCCTAAAACTAATAAAATATTGGCAAGTGTTAAGAATAGTTCCGCAGAACCGTGCAGCCAATCGACATTTGCTAGTGACTCGTTGTAGGCAACTTTTGCGTAAATTGCGGCGGGAATCGTCACCGCTACAAAAACGAGAGTCCCGTAAAATCCCATCAGAGCTAAACGGGGTGTTTTTCCCGATCGAGTCAAAAACCAGAGAAATCCCAAGTAGGGAAATAGAGACAGAACAAATAAAGTTTCTTTGGAAATCATTAGTAATTGGCGAGCGACCAGATACTATGATAAATTAAAAGCTCAAAAATTAGTGTGAATAATTTTTAACTTTTAATGTTTAGTTTTTAATATTTAATTAGACAGATGCACCCGTTGCTCTCGAACTGCTATAGAATCACCCAAGACCATAGCTGTTCACCCAAGCCGCAGCAGGTTGGCAGTATTCAACACCCCTCACCGACGCGGAGACAAAACCCGTAAATTTTCCCCTAACACCGTTTTTAGCATAACGCATTTTTCCCCGTGCCGGTGTGTTAATTGTCCATCACCCCAAAGCTACCCAGCAATTAGAAAGAGAGACGGTTCCAAAGTTTTCTGTCTGCTAGGCATCAAGTAAGCCTCGTTCAAAACCTCTAAATCCAAGCCGTTATTTCTATCTGCTTCCATAATTTCGTTGAGCTTAGCATCAAAATCAAAACACGGCCCGCAATCCCAAACTTTGAGTTCCAACCGTCCGTTAAACACCCTAATTTCCAGTTGCACAGGCGTTTCTACTGGCAAATTTTTGTGAGCGTGGCGAACTGCATTTCTGAAACCTTCAGCCAAAGCTAACTGAAGCTTCCCCCAAACCTCATTAGGAATCGATAAATCTTTCAACTTCTCAAACCACAACAAAACTTGAGTTAAAGCATTGACATCTGTGTTGACTTGCAGGCTAATATGTTGAATGCAAGTTTCATGCAGCTCTTCTTCCTGCTCTGTTTCAGTCTGCCAATCCCAAGTGTTTAATAAATTCATTAACCCATCTAAAACGCTAGCATTTTTTATATTTTGGGAGCGATGGCGACCTTCTATTTCGTAACTTTTGCTCAGCGACAAACAATTTCGATTGTCGAGAGTCCGGGTGTAACTGATCTCGTCTGCAATCTGCCACATGAGTTTGATCCCCCTGCCACCTTCTGCAAGTTGATCTATGCTGTTCGACATTTATTTTCCTCGTCTGAAAGTATTAGCTGTACCCTATTTTCCCACCCGCCGAGACATTTGGTATTTTTTTTATACTTGCTTGCTCGGTATTATTTCGGGGATCACACAAAAATGCTATCTTTTTTAGAGAAGGCAGCGCATCAGCAATATGTCTTAAGAGTCTAAGCCAATTGGCTTATTTACCGATCGCCTGTACGGAGAACGATCGCCCTCGGCAGCAAAATCCAACTGCATCTATTACAAATACTTATCCGTTGTCGGAGTCGGTCACTTGCCGCAGCCGTCGCCAGCTCCAGAATCCCTGGTATTCAGCGCCTTGTGACGGCCGTTGGAAGCTGTTCGGGAGCCGGGAAGTGGGCGCTGCGATCCCAAAGGCGTAAGTAATATCCGCGAGGGTGAGGGCGAGCGAACCTTACACCGTCGAGTCGCGTCCATCCACTAGACTAGGACTTACGCAAACAACCCTGTTTCTGCTCAGAATATTGGGTTGGGCAGCGAGGAATTAACGAGGAAACCGGGTTTTTGGTCCCCCGCGCGTAAGTCCCGCAGACAAATCGTTGATGAAAGGCAGTTACAGAACTTACCAAGACTATGACCAAAATCAAACTGAAAATTCTGACTGCAGCGATAATGCTACTCCCATTTTGCGCCGCACTTCCCTTACAAGCTCAAAATCTGTCTCTAGTCAAGCGGCTGCTAGAAACCAGAGGATGTCCCGGATGCGACTTATTTGGCGCTTCCTTGAGCCGTGCAGATTTGTTTGGCGCTTCCTTGAGCCGCGCCACTCTCAACAGGGCCGACTTAGTTGATGCCGACTTGACTGCGGCTGACTTAATGGAAGCTAATTTAAACAACGCCAACATGAGAAACGCCTTTTTGGCTGACGCCGACCTCAGCAAAGCTGACATGAGCAGGGCAGACATCAGGGGAGCCAATTTAGAAAATGCCAACCTCAGCGAGAGTTTTCTGCGAGACGCATCGCTCCAGTTGGCTAATTTAAAATGCAGTAATTTGAGCGCCGCTAAACTAAGTAGAACCGACCTGAGAAATGCCGATTTAAGCGGTGCAAATCTCAGGGGTGCCGACCTCCAAGAAGCCGATTTAAGCGGTGCAAATCTCAGCGGTGCAGACCTGAGAAATGCCGACTTGAGGGATGCGAGATTGAACAAAACTAATCTTACAGATGCCAATCTCTGCGGCGCCCGGATGCCGGATCGAAAAACATCTCGGCGCGGCTGCGAAGTTAAGAAAGAACAAGCTATAAGCACGAACAATTACTGCAATTATTGCTATGCCTTGAATGACTGGTGGCTGAATGTATTAAGGTTATACTAAGCGGTATCATCGGGATAACTGCTCCGCTTTAGATATCTACTGTTAGAAGTGCGAGCAGGCGGTACAGATATTAAACTAAACCTGTTACCGCCAATAGCTTTTATCTACTTTGAAGAACCTAAAAATTGGCTCAGTATTTGCAGATATTCTGCGCCCCCGATATGTGCCACATTAGTGTGACCTCCGTCAGGAACTATGTACAACTGTTTGGGCTCAGGTGCTGCATCAAACAGTTTTTTGGTCATTTCCACTGGAACTACATTGTCAGCAGTCCCGTGAATAAAGAGCACGGGCATTTGCAGGCGATCGACTTTTGAAAGAGAATCAAACCGCTGTGTCAGCAAAACATCGATCGGAAACATCCAAAACAGCCCTTTTTGGAAATTCACCATCGCCCGCGTCGAAGTAAAAGTGCCTTCTACAATTACCCCTGCCGCCTCCGGGTGACGCACGGCTAGATCGATCGCGATCGCCCCTCCCAAAGAATGACCGTAGAGATAAATTTGATTCGGGTTAATCCCCCGCTGTTTCACCAAATAATCCCAAGCAAGCTGAGCATCCTCATAAACCTGAGATTCACTCGGAAAATCGCCCTGGCTTTTTCCATAACCACGATAATCCATCACAAATACCGACAAACCTAACCCATGAAATCGATAAGCGTGTTCGACATTTGCTCCCACATTTGAACCATTGCCGTGTAGATACAAAACTACCTTCCCTAGCCCCCCCTTGTTAAGGGCGGGAACCGCAGCGAGGGCACGTTTGTCACTTTGGGGCCTAGCCAGAAACGACTCCCCCTTTCTTGCTCCACCCCTTGCTAAGGGGGGGCTGGGGGGATTTTCCGAGGCAGGAATCCACCACCCGTGCACGCTTTCCACCGCGCCTGTTTTAGTTGAAATTGGCAACCAAACATCTTGATATTTCAACTGAAAATCATCTGGCGTAGTTTCGATCGCCCGCGCAGGAAAAAAGATAAACTTACCTTGCGCTACAAAGAGGAATACACAAGCAGCAGAATAAGCAACGGCAAAAACTATCCCAAAAGCTATTAGCGATTTAGACAAAAGGAATACTAGCAGATTGTTCATAGATAGAGCACGCGGGAAATTAGAGATCGCTCAACAGCTAATGGCAAATTATTAATTCAGACAATTAGCCAAGATCGATTACTAACTTCCGCCACCGTATTCCGCCGATTTTCAAAAATTAATGCAATTCGGGGTGGTGTAAGTGCCAATTCGTAGACTGTTCGTAAGCGTGAGCCACCTGAAACAACCGAGATTCTTGCAAAACATTAGCAATCAGTTGTATACCCACGGGCAGTCCTTTATCATCAAATCCGCAGGGCAAACTCAAAGCTGGCAAACCAGCAAGATTCACGGGAATAGTCATCAAATCTGACAAATACATACTCAGGGGGTCATTGAATTTTTCGCCTGCCTTAAAAGCAGTAGTAGGAGCAGTGGGACAGACTAAAACATCAACTTGAGAAAAAGCTTTTTCAAAGTCTTCTTTAATCAAAGTCCGAACTTTTTGAGCTTTTAGATAATAGGCATCGTAATATCCAGCCGACAATACGTAAGTGCCGATCGCAATCCGGCGTTTAACTTCCGCACCGAACCCTTGAGAGCGGGTTTTGGCATACATATCCAAAAGATTATCGGTGTCTGGAGACCGGAAACCGTACTTGACTCCATCATATCGCGCCAAATTTGCCGAAGCTTCCGAGGGAGCAATAATGTAGTAAGTGGGCAAACCGTAGCGGAACCGGGGACAAGAAATGACTTGAATTTCTGCGCCCAATTGTTGAAATTGCTCGATCGCCTTAGTAACAGCGTCTTTAACCCCCGAGTCCAGCCCTACACCAAAAGTTTCTTTAATTACACCAATTCTAATCTGACCCTTCGGTCGCAAACTGGGTCTTAAAGCTTGAGCGTAGTCAGGAATTGGGACATTAAGACTCGTGGAATCTCTCGGATCATAACCGGCGATCGCCCCCAACAAAATCGCCGAATCCTCAACAGTCCGGCCAAAGGGCCCGATTTGATCGAGAGAAGAAGCATAGGCCACCAAACCGTAGCGAGAAACCAACCCATAAGTCGGTTTCAGCCCCACCAACCCGCAAAAAGCAGCAGGTTGGCGGATTGATCCCCCAGTATCCGAACCCAAACTCACGACGCATTCTCCAGCGGCTACCGCTGCGGCAGAACCGCCAGAAGACCCTCCGGGCACGCGCTCCAAGTCCCAAGGATTCGCGGTAACTTGATAAGCAGAAGTTTCCGTCGAGCTCCCCATTGCAAACTCGTCCATATTCGCCTTACCCACAATCACCGCACCGGCTGCTTGGAGTTTCGAGACGACGGTGGCATCGTAGGGAGGCACAAAATTCTCCAAAATCCGAGAGGCGCAGGTTGTGGGAACGCCCTCGGTGCACATATTATCTTTAACGGCGATCGGGATGCCGGCCAACAGGCCAATTTGCTCTCCGGCTGCGATTTGGGCATCCACTTTATGGGCCTGCGCCAATGCGCTGTCTGCCGTCACGCACAGAAAGCTTTTCAACTTCGGCTCTAGCTGGGTAATTCGGTCTAATGCTTCTTGAGTAATTTCCACAGCAGAGCGTTCTTTATTGACCAGTTGTCGGTGCAACTCGCGGATGGATGCCATGCTCGTACCTTTATCGTTTCTACTTTGAGACAATACAGTTAATATAACTGGCAATTGTACCTGCTTACAGCCCGAAGGCAAAGTCGGCTATTTTTGTGGCGAAAGTTCGATCGGGCGATCGGCTTTTTCGATCGAACGTATTAAATGCTAAAATCAGACATTAAAAACCCCTATTTATTACTCCCAAATCACCTATGCAATTAGAAGAGTATTTTAATTTCATATACCTTTTGAAGTGGATTGAGGAGTGCCGCTGCAACAATGATCTTTTGTGGCTGTGCATGGCCCAGTGCAAATCCGGTATCCACTCGACTTTTTGTGACGCTGGAGTATCCTTAAGCACATAAATTTATTTACAAGCTTTTCACAATTCATAAGGGACTGATCGCACTCATCATGGCTAAACTTGAGGAATTAAGCGAAGGGGTTAAGCTTAAAGGAATTCTACCGAACACCACAGTCACGGTAGAACGTGTCTCCAGGTGTGGAGCAGATGCTGTCACACTAATATATCGAGCTGATGACAGCGGTAATCTAGGAGATCGCGTCCTGTATCGTTCAGACGAGGCACAATTAGAACTTATCATTCAAAAATATTCTTGGCGATTCGATGCTGATGGGGCTTTATTTCGCCTAGTTTCGGAAGCCCTCCGCATTCACCTTGCCCATATATTCGATCGGTTCTTGGCTATTCATACCTCACAAGTCGAGCCGTATCCCCACCAAATCACGGCAGTTTATGAAGAAATGCTACCGCGTCAACCTTTGCGCTTCTTGCTGGCTGACGATCCAGGTGCAGGCAAAACCATCATGGCCGGGTTATTGATTAAAGAGCTAATGATGCGCGGTGATTTGCAGCGTTGTCTAATTGTTGTTCCTGGCAACTTAGTAATCCAGTGGCAACGAGAACTCCAAGAGAAATTTGAGCTAGATTTTGAAATTCTTAGTAACGACCACATCAAGACCACACTCACAGAAAACGTTTTTGAAAAAAAGCGCTTGGTCATTGCTAGGGTAGATAAATTAAAACGAGATAAATCGAGTCAAGAGAAAAAACTTCAAGAAAATATCAAGTCAATTGAATGGGATTTAATTATCTGCGATGAAGCTCACAAAATGTCTGCCTCTTTCTCCGGGGGTGAAGTGAACGAAACTAAACGTTACAAGCTTGGCAAGATCCTATCAGATAGTAAAACTACCCGCCATTTTTTATTGATGACTGCTACGCCTCATAACGGCAAAGAAGAGGATTTTCAACTGTTTATGGGGCTTCTAGACCCCGATCGCTTCGAGGGCAAGTTTCGTAATGGTGTTCATTATGCAGACACCTCTGACATGATGCGACGGATGCTAAAAGAAGACTTAGTAGATTTGGAAGGCAAGCCTCTGTTGCCAGAACGTCTATCTTACTCTTTAGCGTATCATCTATCATATTTGGAAGAGCTGCTTTATAAACAAGTGACTGAATATGTAGAGAAAGAATTCAATAGGGCTGATAAACTAGAGAAGGGACGCAAGACGAGCATCGGTTTTGCCCTAACGATTTTACAGCGACGGCTGGCTTCATCCCCAGAAGCAATTTACCAGTCTTTGCAAGGACGACGGGAGCGATTGGAAAAGAAATCGCGTCAAAAAGAAGAAGATTTACTGAAGACACTCACTTGTCTCGATTCAGAGGATTTAGAAGATTTACCAGTTGTTGAAATAGAAAATCGGGAAGATGAATTTGTAGATCAAGCTACAGCCGCTTCAACTATTGCAGAACTTATAGCTGAAATTAATAAGCTAGAAAAATTGGTACAATTGGCACAAGAAGTGCTCAAAAGTGGTACTGATACCAAATGGGAAGAGCTTTCTAAGCTATTTAAAAATAATCCAGAAATGTTTGATTCTCAGGGACAAAGGCGCAAAATTATTGTGTTTACTGAACATCGCGCTACCTTGAACTATTTGGTACGCCGTGTCAGGGGAATTATAGGCGAAAAAGCAGTTGTTACCATTCATGGCGGTATCAAACAAGAGGATCGCCAGAAAATACAATACGACTTTAACCAAAATCTTACGGTACAAGTTTTAGTGGCTAATGATGCTGCGGGTGAAGGAATTAACCTCCATGAATCTTGCCATTTAATGATTAATTATGATTTGCCCTGGAATCCCAATCGACTAGAACAGCGATTTGGACGCATTCACCGCATTGGTCAAACAGAAATCTGCCATCTCTGGAATTTGGTAGCAGTGGATACACGAGAGGGAAAAGTGTTCCAAAGGGTGCTGGAAAAATTAGAAGTGGCGCGAAAAGCATTAGGAGGTAAAGTTTTTGATGTCTTAGGAGAGGCGATCGATGGTAAACAACTAGGGGAACTTTTAATTGAGGCTATCCGCTATGGTGATAGACCAGACAAGCAAGCGCAACTAGAGCAAGCTATTGAGGACAAACTTAATCTAGAGCACCTTCAGAATATTCTAAAAAAACGGTCACTTTATCATAGCTTAATGGACACTTCTAAGCTGCGTCAAATTTATGAAAATATTGAACGCGCAGAAGTGCATAAGCTACAACCCCACTTTATAATAGACTTTTTTCTAGCAGCATTTCGGCTGCTTGGTGGTAACATACAGGGAGGTGAATCGGGACGTTATGAAGTGACGTTTATTCCAGTTAGTCTCCGCAACCCATTACCTAAGCTTTACCGTCACATTTGTTTTGAAAAAGCTCAAACTCATCTTGGGGGTCAACCATCTGCTGAGTTTATCTATCTCGGTCATCCACTCTTAAATCACACAATAGATTTAATTTTGGAACCCTATGGTGATTTATTAAAACAAGGCTGTATCCTTGTGGATGAGAATGACTTAACTGAACAAGTTCGTATTTTAGTGTACCTAGAACATTCTATTCAAGATGCTCGTAAGGACAAATCTGGCAATTTCAGAGTTGTATCTAGGCAAATGCAGTATGTAGAGATTGACTCAGAAGGTCACGCTAACAATGCAGGTTACGCACCCTATTTAGATTACCGACCTTTGCAGCAATCTGAACAATGTCTGGTATCCCAGATATTAAATATTTTGATGAATCAATCTTCCATCCTACAGAAAGGGATTGAGGAACAAGCGCGAGATTATGCCATTCAACACCTAGTTCCTCTGCATAAAGGGGAAGTGCAACAGCAGCGGACGCAGCGGATTAATAAGACAATAGAAGCTGTAAAAGAGCGACTGACTACAGAAATTAACTACTGGGAGAAGCAAGCCGAAAAATTTCGGCTAAAAATTGGGGTACAGACGAATGCACAACTCAATTACGATAATGCTCGTCGGAGAGCAGAAGAACTAAAAGCACGCCGGGAAAACCGACTCGCAGAGTTAGAGCAAGAGCGTAATATATCAGCTAAATCGCCAGTGGTTTTGGGCGGTGCATTGATTGTACCTGTGGCTTTGATCCAGCATTTGAAAGGGGAAACTCAACAAACTTCAGGTAATTTCGCTCAAGAAAAACAGCAAGTAGAGAAGCTGGCTATGGAAGCAGTGATGGCGGCGGAACGAAAACTAGGTTTTCAGCCAAGGGATGTAAGTGCTGACAAGTGCGGTTATGATATTGAATCGCGCATCCCAAGCACGAATCGGCTGCGTTTTATTGAAGTCAAAGGTCGAATTCGGGGTGCGAGTACGGTGACAGTCACGAAAAATGAAATTATCACAGCTTTGAATAAACCTGATAGTTATATCTTGGCTTTGGTGGAAGTTTCTGAGTCAACAGAATTATCTCTGAATGATTGTACTTTGCGTTATGTTCAGCGTCCATTTCAGCAAAAGCCAGATTTTGCAGTGACAAGCGTGAATTATAGCTGGCAAGAACTTTGGTGTAGAGGTCAAGGGTGTTAAACCAATATTCCATTTATACCTAAATATAGCGAAGCTTCGGTAGCTCCCGACCTAAGCCTAAGAAAGTCCACAATTAGTTTTTATCTGTCTTAAAAGCTCGCTAGCTTCACTGTCGTTAGGGTTGATACGTAGAGCTTCTTTTAGCTCTCTAATTGCTTTTATCTGGTTTAAAATATCCCTAGCTTGACTGTCGTTAGGGTTGATACGTAGAGCTTCTTTGAGATCTCTAGTTGCTGGTAAATAAGATTGCTGCTTAAAATAAGCACATCCTCGAAGCCGATAGACTAAACCATCGTGGGGATCAATACTTAAAACTTGACTATAAGATTCAATAGCAGCCACATAATTATATCGCTTAGCAAAATCAACTCCCCGTTTATAATAGCTCGCCGCACTTAACTCCGATTGTGAATATTTATTGTATATAACTTCTTTTTTGGGTTTAACTTTTTCAGATGGTTTAGAAGCAGATTGAGTAGGTGTTAATCGAGAGGGTTGTTGAGTGAAAGCTTGCCCAAGTAACCTTTTAAATTCAGGCTCAGCGAGTAGCTCTAGTTGAGCAGGATCTTCTAATGTAACTTGAGTAAAGCAACGTTTTTTAGCTTGATAAATATCCAAAAGACCAGTAATTTTTATAAATTGACCTTTCCAAGTTTTTAATTCTTCTGGTTTTATTCCTTGAATTTGGGCTAATTTATCCAAACCTTGTCCCGAAATTACTATCCTAAAACTACCCTCTTTGCAGCTTGAAGATGTAGGATTAGCAAAATTAAGAGAAAAAGACTGAGGATGATTATTTGGAATATTATGAATCGTGCTGAATGCTCGACCTACAACGGTAATTGTTTTTCCCTTTTGCTTCAGCAACTCTGGTACATGATCGGCTGCAAAAACTTTTGATTGTGAGGGTGCTACAGTAGCAGTAGGCTGTATTTTGACTCTGGGAACACCCGGAAAAATATCGAATCCGAGTTGGGTCGCCCGATCGCACCAATAGCATTTACCATAACTTTTGCTGTAGTAATGGTTGGTAATCTGGTCACACTCGGTTAAATCAGCGATCGCAACTTCCAGTGCTTTCTTCCACTCCCTAGCAGTAGGTCGCAAATGTGGTTTTGTATGCCCATCATTAAAGCATCTGAGAAAGCATCGCTGAATCTCAGGATGCACAATATTTAAGGGGATTGTCAATGGCCCAGGCTGGATCAAACTGTTTGGGGCATAAGGCCAAAATCCTTGACGAATTAGTTCACTCGGTGCCGGCGAATCTCCTTCTTTTACCCATTTTCCTTTAAAGGGCTCAGCGCCAAACAGCAACAGGTAAACAATTACTGCCAATCGAAAACGGTCGTGGACTTCTGTTTGATCTGTAATATGAAAATCTTTTTCTAACAGTTCTACAGGGGTGAAGCCTTCTGTACCCACCAGGCAGCGATACACCTCATCTGTATTAGGATGGCGAACCTGAAAAGAATCTGTATCAATAATCGAAGGTAAAGTACGATTATTAACCAGAATATTTTGTGGTTTAATGTCACCTAAGACATAGCCTTTGACATGAATTAATTGAATAAATGAGGCGATATTTAGCGCTGTCGTGTAGAGGAAATCCCAATTAACCTCAAGCTTCAGATCCTTACGACGCTTTGGACTATACACATCTAGTAATTCTTTTGCATCTTTGATCTCTGGCATTAAAAAGCCTAACACTGAACCATTCCGATCTGTCAGTAGTTCCTGGGGCCAAGCAAAAGAAATATGATTGAGATGTGAGTTAAGCTCTGTGGGTGGGTTCGCTACCATGACTTCCAGCTTCTTAACGCGCTCGTGGTGTGAAGAGTGATAAATCTTGGCGAGATAGCCATTGCGATCTGTTTTCCAAACGGTTCCTTCACCACTGCTGGCTATTTGTTCAACTAGAGCGATCGATTGACCTGTACTGGCACAAATAAGAACTGTCATTTCACTTTACTATCGTCATAGAGGCACAAAAGCAAGGTTTTATCGTCGTCAGTTTTAGCATTTAGCCTTTCAGAGTCAAGAAAATTTCTAATATATTCGTCTTCCTGCTCTGGATGACTGGTTTCTACCATATATTCTTCTAGTGGCTGGAAAAAAGGGGGGAAAGGTGTCCAGTCACTCATCCGAATCGCTACTCGCTCCAGTCCATCTGTTGATGCACAAATGAACTTTTGCTGACCTGGTAGAACACGCACACGCATATCATTTAAGGCATTTGCCGAGGTTACAAATGTTGTCTCATTGATGAATTCTCCTTTATCTGGGGTAAAAAGTAGTTGATCTTCTCCTTCCCGAAGACGCACCACTATGAATCCATCTCCAATCTGCATGGCAGCAACCCAATTCGGAGTAGCCAAAAATACTAATAAAGTACAAGCCAAGTCATTAATAGAGTAGCCGCCACTGACTGCTTGTTTTTGTAAAGCTTCTACGACTTTCTTAAGAGTATTGGCAAATATTTTTCTAGCTTGCTGGTCAGAGAGGGGTTGAGCGTACCAGTGCAGTTGCCAGGTGTAGCTGCGTAGCTGTAAGAGTTCATTAAGTGCTGTCTTGACAGTCAATTTGGCACCAACATCAGAATGTTTGGCGCTGCCAGCCCCATCCGCAACAGCCCCCAAGATCCCCTTGTGGGATCTCGAAAAATCTCCGTAATCTTGGCAGGGTAGCTGCTGTTTTTTGTGGCTCGTTCCTGTTGCCGAACGTGCGATCGCTTTCCAATCCACAAAATATCCTCAGTATCTAGGTAGTAATTTGACCCCATCCGACAGGTGGCAACGCCACAGCCCCTCCTATCTTGTCACTAGAAACCCGTTTCATTGAGGTACTCAGCCACACAAACAGAGAGCGAAAATCTAGACCATTGAGCATTATAGGTGGACGTTCTGGCGGGGCAATTTGTGCGAGAATTTTCGTATCTGCGCCTTGCACGCCAACGGCAAAGAAACAGAGTCGGCGCTTTGCCTCATCCTCCTGTACGCGCTGCGCTGCCAATGGCCAGCAGGTGTCAGTCGGCGCTCCATCTGTAATTAAGAAGATCCAAGGGCGATAATACTGAATACCGTTGGCTTTGTAAGTCTCCTTGCGGGCTTCGAGTCGATCCAAAGCGCAATCAATAGCCTCACCTATTGGAGTTTTGCCACTAGCTTCCAGTCGTGGCGGTGTGAAGTGGTCAATGGTTGCGAAATCTTGGATCAGACGCACTGGGCCGAAGGTGATTATCGCTACCTCGACACTCAGGGAGGCTTTCGTATCTTTCAGTACGTCCTCCTTAAAAGCTGCAATCCCTCGATTCAACTCCTGAATCCGCTCTCCCGCCATAGAGCCAGATGTATCGAGCAACAGGAGGACTGGACAGCGATTTTCCGGGTTCTCAACAAATTCAGGCAATCCTACAGGCATCCACTACCCCCAGTAGAACAAAATTAGTGATAGTTTCATTCTACAGGAAGAAGACCTCGGCTAATAAGCTGCTATGTATCTAATTTGACAGTCAATTTGTATGAGATTCTTGTGGGATGGGCAGGATGCCCATCTCTGTATTCGATTTATATGCGATTCAGCTTATCTACCCCTCTAAGCTAGGAGTACGTTCATCGACTAAAGTTTCCAAGAAAGTTCTAGTTTATACCACCTAAACATATTACCAGCCCACAAAAATAGAACAGCCGCAGTGCCTATCCCCACCCCGACCGGGGTGGGGATAGGCACGGTTAATATTTGTCAATCCGCGTCCAGCCGCCGACCTCTGCGCTAAAAAACGCTAGGTATTTGCCGCCACGATCCCCAGGAAAATAATTTCATCCGGAATTATCCCCAAAACCAAAGATATATGGTAAGAAGTTCCCGATGCCCCGTTGGAGGAATGCCACCTAAAGCTCACTTAGAATCCCACCTGACGGCAGAGGAACTCAAAATTCGCTACCGGCAGGCACAAAACACCACAGAGTCGCGCCGCTGGCACTTGCTGCTGTTAGTGTCCCGAAATTGGACTATCAAACAAGCAGCCCAAGTCGTAGGCCTCAACTACGACTACGCCAAAGAAATTGTCCAGCGCTATAACCGAGAAGGGCCTAACTCTGTCAGGAACCGCAGCGGAGACCGCCAGCCCCCTCCTGCGAAATCCTTGCTGAATCCTGAACAGCAAGAAGAACTGCGACAAGCCCTGCTAGGCCCTGCCCCCGACGGCGGAGACTGGACAGGCCCCAAAGTCGCTCACTGGATTGCCGAAAAAATCGGTAGCGATCATGTCTGGCCCCAACGCGGCTGGGATTACCTCAAGCGGTTGGGTGCTGACTGGCGACGGCGGCGCAGAAAGTAGATAGTTCCCAATATTTAGAGGGGGTTGATTGCCTTCGTGCGATCGCTCCCTTTATTTTAGTTATCTTGCCACATTGGCGCGAGCGAACTATTTTAGATTTTAGATTTTAGATTGAAGAAAAAATCCCAAATCTCAAATCTCCAATCTAAAACCGTTTGACTGATGTAACAATAGCTGCTTATATAGAATTTGGTTGTGTTGAGGATGTTAAATATGCCAGAGATTAGGCGTTTTTTGTCGATCGCCAACAAGATGGTGGCAGTAGTAGCCGGCATTGGACTGGTTCAGATGTTAACCATCGCAAGTTCATTCTCTCAATCATCTAACCCGCGTTCCCTAGACGAACTCTACAAAATTCGCGATGGGCTAATCGCCGAATTAGAACAACCCTCCTCTCCCTCCCCAGAACCAAGCATCCTTTCCGGCTTAGTTCCCTTCGCAGCCAATCCTCAAGAACAACTGCTACAGCAGTTGCAAGCAGTAGAAGCTCAAATATTAGTAGAACAGAGGGCTAAGGACAACTTACAGCAAGCAGTCCGTTTAGCCAACAGAGCCGTAGAAACTAAAGGGCAGCCAAATAAGTCGATCGAATCTTCGCAGCAAACTCAATTTTTCTGGCATCAAGCCCTCAACAACTTGCAGGAAGTTCCTCAAAATTCATTTTTAGCTTCCGTCACTGCCTCAAAAACTCAAGAATACCGGGAAAATTTAACAGCAGCAACCTTTCAAGTGCAGCAAGCAAAATCTGATTTGTTGGGTGCGCTTGCCAGGGAAAGCGGTTTGTCGGCTCAAGCTTCGATCGGCATTTGCAACCTTTCTAGAGAATGCGTAAACCTCCGGGGCGATGTGCCTCCTGTCAGTCCGGCCAGCTTAATTAAATTGCCGATTGCTGTCGCCCTGATGCAAAAAGTCGAAAAAGAAAAAATTAGTCTGAACCAGGAAGTATTAGTCACTCGCGGTAATTTCACCGAAGACGCATCGGCAAAGATTAGGTCTAATCGCAATTACCCGCTACAGCTACTGTTAGAAGAAATGATCTATCGCAGCAGCAATATCGCCACCAATCAACTAATCGATTATTTAGGTTCGGATTACATCAATCAATATTTAGATAATAGCGGCTACGAAGTCACCCGCGTCAACTTCAAATTGATGGGGGAGAGAATTATGCCCTCCAACCCCGGTTCGGGTCGCAACCGCCTGACTGCTAACGAACTCACCGAAATGATGGTGCAAATTTACAACGGCGAAACACCCGGTGCTAAACTGTTAATAGAAACTCTCAACCGCCAGTACGATCACGCTCTGGGATTTGCCGCGTTAAAAGGAACTAAAGCTCAGTGGTTGGGCGAAAAAACCGGCCAAAATTCGCGAGTGCTCGGCACAACTTTAGCGATGAGCATTGACGACGAGGCCTATGTGATTACTGTGATTGACAGCCGCAGCGGCGAGCTACAAATGCGCCAGTCTATTTCTAAAATTGCCGATTACATGGTCCGAAACCCCAGCTTTTGACCGCTGGAATATACAATTTATAGCGGGGGACAACGCACCGCCCAAACAGTTAAAAAATGCCGCATCAACAACTCAGTGTTTCCGTCAAAGGCAAAGGATTTCCTATTCTTTGCTTGCACGGCCATCCAGGTTCCGGCGATTGTATGTCGGTCTTTACAGAACACCTATCAAAGCGGTTCCAAACGATCGCCCCAGACTTGCGCGGATACGGCAACAGCCGCACCTCAACTTTCTTTGAAATGACCGATCATCTGGTCGATTTAGAAGCACTATTAGACAGATTAGGAGTCGATCGGTGTTTGGTGATCGGATGGTCTTTGGGAGGGATTTTAGCTCTGGAATTAGCCATGAAATATCCCCAGCGAGTCACCGGTTTGATTTTACTTGCATCCGCAGCCAAACCGCGAGGAAGTCATCCTCCCATCTCTTGGCAAGATAACCTTTACACCGGTTTAGCCGGAATTATAAATTGGGTGATACCGGGTTGGCAGTGGAATATTGATACTTTTGCTAGGCGATCGCTCTTTCGCTACTTGATACAGCAGCATACAGCCACCCCTTACCGCTACTTAGCACAGGCAGGTACCCCCGCCTACCTAAAGACTTCCAACACGGCCACCAAGGCGTTAAATACCGCTCTGAGGGCTGGATACGATCGACTGCTGCACCTGGGCGACATTCATTGTCCCAGCTTGGTGTTGGCCGGAGAGGGCGATCGGCACATCACCTCAGCATCCAGTTTAGAAACTGCCCGCCACCTCCACGACTGTCAGTGGCAGTGTTATCCAAATACAGCGCACTTGTTCCCTTGGGAAATTCCCGATCGGGTAATCGCAGACATCGATCGTTGGATTGAGAGTCACCCCGAAGCAGTTGGCAATTGCGACTGTTGAGTTTTGAGTTTGTCACAAGCAATTTATCACCCAACACTCAAGAGTTTTGAAGTTATAACTCACAACTCAAAACCGCACAGCGTTGCGAGGGAAGCGTAGCCCTCTCAAAACTCAAAATTCCCCCTGCTTCTACTGACTGCTCAAAACCGGCCACAGCCCTCCATCACCAAGCTTTCCCAAATCTTCTGCAACTGTCAAAGTAATTGGTTTGCAGCGGTGAATCGAAACACTAACACCTTCTGCCCCTTCATTTTCTATGTCTTCTACATATCCTGCTTTTGCAGTTGCCGCCTCTCCCTGGGTTAAGAACGGGCCAAAATAGTAAATGCACCGCGGCGCTGAAGTTTTAACTTCAACCCACCAAGCCAATCCGAAAAAATTGAGCAAGCTAATCAAGAATTCTTTCATGTGCTTTTCTAATGTATTTGACGGTGTTTTCAGGGTGCTGCGAACACGCCTAGGCTTTTGGTATTTACACGAGGCTGACTGCTACCAAGAACCGATCCAAACCTATTTAAATATATCTAAATAGATTGGTGTCGAATTCCTGTTTGAACCTAGGGGGCTGGCCCCTTCTACTTTCGCCTGAACAAGTAACGACAGTCGATCGGCTATCCTTACTTGTTCCGGGTGTGGTGCTGCTCAATTCTGGGCAGCATTCACAATAAACTACTCTGTTGTGCTCTTTTTTTCAAGCACCTTTACGATCCGTGTACGTGAAACTTTTTGGGCCCGCGCTGACGGTAAATTTCGTATAAAGCCATCCCCGTTGCTACCGAGACATTCAGGCTAGGAGTATGGCCCCTTAAAGGAATTGAAACTAATCCGTCACATCCGCGCTGTATCAAAAGGCTCAAACCGTCAGCTTCACCACCCACCACTAAAACAGTGGGCCCGGAGAACTTGACTGTCTCTATAGATTGACCGACGCCTGCTGCAGTGCCATAAATCCAGAATCCAGCCTCTTTGAGTTCTTCCAGCGCCCGGTTAAGATTGACAACCCTCGCCACGGGCAGGCTTTCCAATGCCCCTGCTGCCACTTTTCTCACTGCTGAGGTAATCCCAACAGCCCGTCGCTGCGGAATCACCATGCCCTGAGATCCCAATGCTTCTGCGGTGCGAATAATCGCCCCTAGATTGTGCGGGTCGTTGAGTCCTTCTGCTACCACAATTACTGGATCTTCGCAAGCCGACTTAGCCTTTGCGATCAGTTCGCTCAAATCCAGGTATTCGTAGGCTGATACTTGAGCAGCTACGCCTTGGTGGTTTGCTTTGCGCGTGATGTAGTCGAGGCGCAAATCGTCAACTTCGTCAATGATGCTGCCGTTGGCTTTGGCTTCGGTTAGCAAGCTGTGAAAGCGGGGATCGTAGCGCAGGTGGGGAACAACCCAGATCCGGTTGAGGACTTGGTTTGTTTCTAAAGCTGCTTGCACCGCATGGCGGCCGTAAATCATGTCGTCTGTGTCTGCGTCTGGTTGCACGACTGTATTTGAGGCAGTGTCAACAGGGCGAGTGTCTCTGTCTTTGTCTCTGTCTCTGAAATGGTTGCCCCGGAATTCCTGCGGGCTATTGTCTTTGTCTCTGTCTTTGTAATAATTGCCCCTCGATTCCTGCGGACTGCTGTCTCTGTTTCTGTCTCGGAAATTGTTGCGGGCCGGCTGCGGGCTGCTGTCTCTGTCTCTGTCTCGGAAATTGTTGCGGACCGGCTGCGGGCTGCTGTCTCTGTCTCTGTCTCGGAAATTGTTGCGGGCCGGCTGCGGGCTGCTGTCTCTGTCTCTGTCTCGGAAATTGTTGCGGGCCGGCTGCGGGCTGCTATCTCTGTCTCTGTCTTGGTAATAATTGCCGCGGGATTCCTGCGGGCTGCTGTCTCTGTCTTTGAAATGATTATTTCTGCGAATTTCCGGTTGGCTGTCGGAATCGACTCTCCGTTTGAAAATTGCTCGCACGGGCATTTCTCGCGATTGCGGGGCGAAGGTCGATCGCTTTTGAGGCGCGTCTACTCCGCGAGTGTCGGGACGGGGCTTGCGTTCAAAGCGGGGAGAGGATGGTTGTGAGTCCTGACGGCGGCCTTCGCTTTTGAATGGCTTGCTGTCGGAATTCGATCGCGAAAAGTTGGGTTTGGTAAATTTTCTCATTGGTTTCTTGTGGTCAAAAGGTTTTGGCTGAAGGCTAGTCGATTGTAGATTGTAGATGTGAGATTCTTGATTGAGGGAGCAATCTTTGGGCTTTGAGATTTGAGATAGTCTAGCGAGGGAGCAAGGATTTTGCTCTGTTCAAGTAGCTAGTTATTGACATACTCACCGCCCTAAAAGTGCGGTGATTCTTGACACTTCACTGACTGACGCAACCGAAGTCGTCTTACTCT
>NZ_JAUBTL010000040.1:67731-72335 GCF_036702475.1 Microcoleus sp. D2_18a_B4 | reverse complement strand
CTTTAGTTGTGGCTACAAATGCCTCGATTGCGGGTAATTACCTTGTCATTAATGATGCTACTGCTGGTTTTCAGGCGAGTAACGATTTAGTGATCAAATTAACAACCACCGGGACGTTACCTCCTGCTGGCTCTATTCCCGTTACCAATTTCTTTATCTAACCATAACCTCAAGGATTGGCGCTGCATAATCGAAGGATGAGCTGTGACTCCAAATTGGAAAAAGTAGCGAAGAAACCGGGTTTTTTGAGAAAGTCCGACAGGGAATTAATTCCGGCGTTGCTGATTTACGGTATGAAAGGCTAAATATGCCAATTATAGAAACCGGCGTTGCTGATTCACGGTATGAATCAACTTTTCTCGGAAGTTACAAAACTCACCATACTTGGCTTCTAGCAATTCCGAAATCTTGAATTCATACCTGTATTCAGCAACGCCTCCGTAGCAGTAATAGCAAAGTCGATCGAACCTAAATAAATAACAAACTCTGATTTACTGGAATGCACATCGCTTGGCTAGGAAAAAAATCACCTTTTTGCGGTAACGTCACTTACTCCAGGGAAGTCACCAACGCACTATTAGACCGGGGATACCAGGTCAGTTTCCTGCACTTTGCCCAAGAAGCGGGCCCACTGGACAGGAACAATACGGGGTGGAGTATGGCAAATGGTTCATGGGCAAAGGGAATTACTCAAACCTCATATACCACTTCGCTTTCGTCCGCCAGTTGCAACGAAGTCTCTTTACCCTGTCACTACAAATCGCAAATTTATACGATTCCAACTCTCAAGTCCCGCACAGTGCTGATGAAATCTCTGCGGCGGCTGAAACCCGATGTTGTTCACGCTTCCCTGACGCTTTCGCCTCTAGACTTTCTGCTGCCGGAAATTTGTCAAGAATTGAATTTGCCTCTGGTGGCGACTTTTCACCCGCCGTTCGATCGCAAATTGCGGAATTTGACATCGGGAACCCAACACCTGATGTATCAACTGTATGCTCCTTTTTTGGCGAACTACGACTCGACGATCGTTTTTTCTCAGATTCAGCGGGATATATTGGTGAAGTTGGGAGTGCCACAGGAACGGGTGGCTGTGATTCCAAACGGCGTGGATGCTGTTAAATATTCTCCAGGGCCTTCGGGGCTGAAGTCGGAATTAAAGGCCGATCGAATTTTTGTTTACCAAGGCCGCATTGCCCAGGAGAAAAATGTCGAAGCCCTGCTCAAGGCCTGGAAACAGTGCAATTTTGGCCCTGGGAACGTATTGGCGATCGTAGGCGACGGGCCCCTAGCCGCCTCGCTGCAACTGTTTTACGGCGAAGATGATGGCATTGTGTGGCTCGGATTTGTCGCCGAGGAGGAACGCCGGATCGAAATTCTCCGGGGTGCTGACGTATTTATTTTGCCTTCTTTGGTGGAGGGACTGTCGCTGTCGCTGCTAGAAGCGATGGCCTGCGGTTTAGCTTGTTTGGCAACGGATGCCGGTGCAGACGGCGAGGCCTTGGAGGAAGGCGCGGGGATAGTTTTGAACACTCAGAGGGTACGAAGTCAGTTGCAAACCTTGCTGCCGCTGTTTTGCGATCATCCTGAGTTGGGAATGCTGCTTGGTCAAAAAGCACGCCAACGGGCGATGGAGCGATACACTCTCAGTCAGAATATTACTGAGTTGGAAAAGCTTTATGCAGAGGTTTTGCAAAAGCAGCGCGTACCACTTCGCGGTTTAGCATAATTCAGCAGGAAGAAGGAACTCCGAACCCGTTGAAATTAATCCGTGTATTCCTGTCAAAATCCGTCTCGTGCCTTCCTTCTTCCTTCGCAAATGACTTATAGAAATCCCGTTCCTACAGTTGATATTATCATCGAGTTAGCCGATCGCCCCCATCGGCCGATCGTACTCATCGAACGCCGCAATATTCCCTACGGCTGGGCACTTCCCGGCGGCTTTGTTGATTACGGAGAATCGGTAGAAACGGCGGCCAAACGCGAAGCTTTAGAAGAAACGAGTTTGAATGTAGAATTAATTGAGCAATTTTACGTTTATTCCGATCCAAATCGCGACGCGCGGCAACACACTATTAGTATTGTATTCTTGGCTTCTGCAACGGGCGAACCTCAAGCCGCCGACGATGCTAAAAGTTTACAAATTTTTGAATCTTGGCAGATTCCTCGTGAATTGTGTTTCGATCACGATCGCATTTTACGAGATTATTGGCGTTACCGTCATTATGGATTGCGGCCGCGTTTGTAGGAGGGGAGTTTTTGTTTCGTTCATCTCACATCTTGCACTAATGTCAGGAACAGGCAAGATGCCTGTTCCACAAAAAAACTCAATGTTATTGCACTAATGTCAGGAACAGGCAAGATGCCTGTTCCACAAAAAAACTCAATGTTATTGTGGAACGGGCGTCTCGCCCGTCAGGAACAGGCAAGATGCCTGTTCCACAAAAAAATTCAATCTTCTTGTGGAACGGGCGTCTCGCCCGTCAGGAACAGGCAAGATGCCTGTTCCACAAAAAAACTCAATCTTCTTGTGGAACGGGCTTCTAGCCCGTTCTTGAGAATGGTGTAACATCGGAGTTCATTAAACTAAATTCTATGCCAAGCTTGACAATATTAGGCGGAGGTGCTTGGGGTTCTGCCTTGGCAAATCTGGGAGACAAAAAAGGATCTCGAGTTAATTTGTGGTCGCGCAGCAGTTCTGTTAATCTAGAATCAGTTATCACAGGTGCGGATGTTGTTATTTCGGCAGTTTCCATGAAAGGAGTTGGAGCCACGGTCGATCGACTTTTGGCTTTAGAGTTAAGTCCCAGTACAATTATAGTTACCGTCACCAAAGGTTTAGACCCCGCGACTACACGCACTCCATCTCAAATTTGGCAAAATGCCTTTCCTAACAATTCAATTGTGGTACTTTCGGGCCCAAATCTTTCCGAGGAAATTCAGCAAGGATTGCCGGCTGCAACGGTAGCGGCGAGTTTGGATTTAGCGGCGGCCAAGCAAGTGCAAAATATTTACAGTTCCGATATTTTCCGGGTTTATGTGAATGAAGACCCGCTAGGGACTGAGTTAGGTGGAACTTTGAAAAATGTATTTGCGATCGCCGCTGGTGTTTGCGACGGTTTACAATTAGGAACTAATGCTAAATCTGCTTTGCTGACTCGCGCTTTGCCGGAAATGATTCGGGTGGGAGTTCGTTTGGGAGCTCGCGCAGAAACTTTTTACGGTTTGTCTGGTTTGGGAGATTTACTCGCTACTTGCAACAGTCCTTTATCGCGCAATTATCGGGTTGGTTTCGGATTGGCTGAAGGCAAATCATTAGAGCAAATTTTGCACGAATTGCAGAGTACGGCTGAGGGGGTCAATACTACTAATGTGTTGATTGATTTGGCTACTCAACGCGACATTGAAGTGCCTGTTTCTCGTCAAGTTTATCGCTTATTAAATGGTGAAATTACTCCTGAACAAGCCGTTTTATCCTTAATGGAACGAGCTTTAAAACCGGAGATTTTATAGCAGAAGGAAGAAGGAAGAAGGAAGAAGGAAGAAGGAAGAAGGAAGAAGCAATAAAATCAATCGTTTCAGCCATTAACAACGTCCTAACCGTCGTGGCGGTTGCTATATAACCTGTACCACTACATAGGTAAGGACTTAAGCAAAGCCTAAGTCCCTACCCGTAGCTGAACTTTCAAGAAGTGGTGTCACGAGTTGCTAGTTATGAATTAAGAGTTGTAAGCGACATTGGTTGAGCGGTCAAATTGATGTTTCCATCGCTCGGTAGAGAGAGAGTTTAGGGAATGGAAGATGAGTCGTGCATCCAAAACTCTTTAACTCATAGCTGCTACTTAACTCATAACTCATAACTTGCAGAGCGAGTTGCACCAGCTTTACATCTTGCCGTGCTGCATTACCTGTTGAAGGTGCTGCCGAATTTCCTGCGCGTGCTCCATGTCAGCTTGCTGCAATTTTTGAAACAGTTCAGCACAAGGCCCAGAACCGGTTTCTTGAGCATCTTTCATGTAAGTATCGTAGGCTTTCAAAGCTTCAGACTTGTTTTGCAAAACTGTTAACAAATCATACTCGAGGTTGCTGATGACGCTATTTCCGTTAGTGCTCATAAACTGACCTTCTGCTAGGATTTGTTCCAAGTTTCACCGATCTGGGGATGACTGTTCATCTATCTAGAAGGGTAGATAATTCTACTTTCCACCGTAATAAAACGCAACTTCTTTATCTTTCAGCGGTGCGAAGTCAGCAGCAACTAGCATTTGATCGAGCTCGTTTTGGGGCAGATGTTTGACACCGATTCGGACAATGCGCGATCGCATTGTATTTGACACGCCACTGCGCTGTCTGCCGGCTTCTAATCCCATCACTTGCTTGTAGAGGTCTAATTTTGCTTGCGGAATCGGAGTACCGTCAAAGTCGATTCCAGAGGCGATCGCAACATCGATCGCATCTGCACCAGTTGTAGATTGAGCCGCTGAGTTTGTTTCTGAAGACATTGTGCAAATTAAAGAAAAAGGACGATCGTCATAAAAAGTAGTTTAGTCCTAAAAGTGCCACAGTTGAGCACCAAACTCTAGCACTGCTGAAAGTATAGGAGGAGT
>NZ_JAUBTL010000040.1:17949-67631 GCF_036702475.1 Microcoleus sp. D2_18a_B4 | reverse complement strand
CAGGAGTCAGGAGTCAGGAGTCAGGAGTCAGGATAAGGATGCTTAACTATTAGCTGAAAGTATAGCAGGAGTCAGGAGTCAGGAGTCAGGAGTCAGGAGTCAGGAGTCAGGAGTCAGGATAAGGATGCTTAACTATTAGCTGAAAGTATAGCAGGAGTCAGGACTCAGCAGTCAGGACTCAGGATGCTTAGTTATTAAGGGTGGAAGAAATCATTAATGTCTTAACTGCCGAGAAGGTTGCTATAGCGTAAACTCGTGAAACAAGCTAAAAATATTCGATTAAGCACAGTTTGGCACAAGGGCGATCGCACTGGGAGCATCTCATATTTGTAAAAACACTTCTTCTGGCTCCTTCCTTCTTCCTTCTGACTCTTTTCTCCTGGCTCCTGACTCCTGACTCCTAACTCCTATTTCTAGCTTGGCTGCAAAAGTGAGATGCTCCCGATCGCACTTAGCATTTCTTCAAACAACGGATTGCCAAAACTCATCAATTGCAGTGAAGCATTTTCGTCAAAGATATCCGGGTAAAATGTTACAGCATAATCGCGACTTTTATAGTTGAGATGCCAAGTGCGATTTTCAGAGCGATCGAAGATAGCGCCAATCTGTTTTAAAATCAAAGAATTGACAAACAAATTTTCGATGGTTTCAGGAAACAGAGAAGTCGGTGGCAGAGGTTGACGGATTTCTTGCAAGTCTGATTCTACATCCATCTCTACCATTTCATCGAGGGCAGGGCCGCGAGGCGGCGCGTCTAAAATGCGATCGAACTCTCCCAACAAAACGCCCTCTTCTTCGGGATCTGCACTCATCACAGCCTGTTCGATGAAAGTGGGAACTGTTGCGAGAATCGGTTGCAAATTGCCGACTACGGTTTGAAAAGCATCGATGCGATCGCGCAATTTCTTGTAAACCTTCGCCTCAACTGTTCCGTCATAGTAAAAATTGTGTATTCTGACGGTATCATAAATCTGTCCGATGCGATCGAGTCTGCCGATGCGTTGTTCGACTCGCATGGGGTTCCAAGGCATATCGTAGTTGATTAAAACGCCGCAAGTTTGCAAATTTAGCCCTTCTGATGCGGATTCGGTACAAAGTAAAATTTTGATGATTCCTTCTCGGAATTTGGTTTTGATTTGTTCTTTGGGAAAAATTCGCCATTGGCCATTTTGATACAATTCTCCGCCACGCCCGGAATAGCAAGCAATCTGAACACCATATAATTGTTGTAAAGCACTTCTGAGATAATCCATTGTGTCGGTGTACTGCGTGAAGACGATCGCACTTTCGCGCTGGATTAGTTCTTGACGCAAAATTGTGATAAAATGCGAAAGCTTGCTATCTTCGCCAGTATTCTCAAACTGATAAAGTAAATCTTCTAAATATTTAATTTCTTCAGGATCGGCTGGTTCAAAATAAGATTCCATTCCTTCCAGAATCACATCATCGGCATCATCTAAATCGTGAAAATCATCCTCAGTAATGCTAATTCCTTCGAGGCGGCGCTGTAAGGATTCGCGAATCGCATAAAAGGAACTTGTCAGGCGTTTGCGGTAAAGAGTCATCAAAAATCCTAACGCTTTGCGGTTGTCTTTTTGCGCGAGATTGTAAAAGTGGCGCACGTAATTACTGACGGCGAGATAAAGTGGCACCTCGCGGTTATTTTCTAATGTAATCGCATTGTCTCTGACTGCGCGGTGGGGAATATCGCGATCCAACAATCCCCGCTGATAGTATTGGCGCAAGGTGTCGCGGGTGTGGCGGAACATCAAATCTTTCAGGGGAGTATTCACTGTCAAATATTGGCGGGAAGCGGCGATAAAATCCGTGTCTTCAGCAACTTGTTTTGGGTTGACTCGCTGGTTTTTTTCCCAGACATCGCGCAACTTATAATATAGCAATCGATCGCCCTTCTGTAAATATTGCTGCAACCGAGCACAGGGCGAACCTCCTTGCTGGAAGTAATCCACAGACATCAGTTGCCAAAAATTCAAGGTTTGGCGATCGGGTTTGTCGGACAGTGTGCTAAAATAATTGCAGAAATTCTCACCATAAGACCAATGTCCCCGCAGTCCGAGAAGGTGCAATAAATCGAAAACTTCGATCGCATCAATCTGCATCGGCGTGGCGGATAATAACAATAGCGATCGACTTTTTTCTCGCAACTGCTGCATTAACTGTAGCAAGCGATTGGGAGTTTCCTTGCGGTTTTGCGGGCTTTGGCGGCGGGCGTGATGCGCTTCATCCAGAATCACCAAATCCCACGGTTGCGCGTCTAAAAGCTGTTTTGTACGATCGCTCCGACGGACTAAATGAGATGATGCTAAAATCAAATTCTGGGAATTCCAAATATTTTCTTCCCCTGACTGACTCCTCTCCCCATAGGAATTTTTTAATTCACCTTTGCTGTAACTCCAAAAGTGCAGATTGAATTTTTCGCGCAATTCTTCGTGCCATTGCGGCTGAATGCTGGCTGGTGCTAAAATTAACACACGCTTAACTTTTTGGCTGACGAGTAAGTAACGCAGAATTAACCCAGTTTCGATGGTTTTTCCCAATCCAACTTCATCCGCAATTAAGAAACTTTTCGGAAAATTAGCCGCCACTCTACGCAATATCTTAATCTGATGCGGCCAAGGTTTAATCGGAATTGATGTTAAACAATAATCGAGACAAGTTGGTGATGCGTACAAATTGAAAAGCGGTTCAAATTTAGCATAATCTAGGAATAGTTCAGAATCCCCAACAACTCCTCCTAAATCCCGACTCCTAACATCCGTTACATCCGTTACATCCGTTACAAAATCCGTTGCCGAACCTTCCTCCCGATTCCACACAGGTTTACTGCTGGGCGCGTAGTTGAGCAGCTTATTTTTCACCGCTTCCGGCACTTCAAAAACGCGCACATTCGGCGATAAATTGTTCCATAACTGTTCAAACCGAAAAATCTCTTCAGAAACTCGTTCTGCATCTCTGCCGCCTTCCCAAGCACAATAAACGTGGAAAGATTCAACGTTGCTTTCCCAACCGCTGAGAGATTCGTTATTGGAACCGCTAAAAGCTAATTGTGCGCCGTTACAGTCAGTGAAAATGCCGACTTTTTCGTGGAAAATATGCTGGCGATCGAGTAAACTTTCAGTATCTATTGGTAAGCCGTTAGATTTGAGGGGAACGGCGATTTTAATATCCAGATAACTGTTTTGAATCAGCCAACTGAGGATTTCAAAATGTTTGAGTTGGGCGAAGGTTTTGGGCGGCTGTAAATCGGTATCGAGGCGCATGGTAACTGCATCTCGGAGGGCGTAACCTTGTTGGATAGCTTGCAAGTCTTGCGGGCTGAATTGACAGCCCATGATTAACCGCATCCGCCCTTGATTGTGCAGCATCGCGCCCAATCCCTGCGCTACTTTACTGAGGATGGCGCTGTTGAAAAAGCCGGATTTGCGATCGTACTGTAGAGCACATTCTAGCGCGGGAATGTAGAAATCGGCGATCGGGTTATTTTCGTTGCTAGAATAGCTGATGCGCCAGGGATAATCCGTTAAATTCATGTTATTAGATTATTTGTTATGTCCCACAATCTTCGATCCCCCTAAATCCCCCTTAAGAAGGGGGCGGGCACGGGGGCACCGCCCCTACAGAATTAAACTCTTGTCCCCCCCTTCTTAAGGGGGGCTAGGGGGGATCTCTTCTCTCATTCTTTCAACCACCTACATTCAAATCTAAACTCAACTGTCCCTCAAACGGAAGTGGAATCTGTTGATAAATAACCTTGGCCTTAATCTCATCCATCGCCAACCACAAATCTAACAAAGCCTTCTCCTCCGGGATGCGTTTCTTCTCATCCCCAATACGCGGAATCACTTTCAGCGCCACCTCTATCGCCCGCATGAAATTATCGTTATCAGTCAAAGCGGTTTTTTTCATAAACTCGCGCACGATTTGAATATCTCCGTCCTCCTGATACAAACCGATAATCGCGTGCAATCCATCGACTAAATAGGTAATGGAAAAATCTTGCGGATTGACAGAAAAAGCTCCTTTTTTCAGTCGCTGTTTCGGTGTCAAAAATTTGCAAGTGCCGCTAACTGAGTCAATCAGTTTGTATTTTTTTGCTAAATCTACGACATCGAAACCGCCGACGGCGAGGGCGAGTTGTCGCGCTTCATCGAAGGGGAACTCGACAGCGCCGAAGGCATCCCACGCCAGGAAATACCACTGCGTCAGGGCGTCAAATCCGGCTGTATCGGTTTGTGCAAGTTTGCGGAAGCGATAGTTTGCAATGGCTTTTCTGGCTTCAGCAAATGCAACTTCCGGGCGCACTTCTTCGCCGCTGCTGTCGAGGATGGGATAGGAACGGCTGAACACATTTAAAGCCGGGCCAAAGGCGCTTAAATAAAGGTCGATACCTTTGATGTCGTTGGCTTCAAATTCCGGGGCGCGTTGTTCGACGAGATTGGCGACTTCCGGGCGCAAATCATCCCACCAAGCTTGGGCGGCGTTAGCATCGCGTTTGCGACAGATGAGGAGCACTGTACTAGAAACCGAGTTTTTCTGCGCTTGGTGCAAGTTTTGCGGGTTTTCGGTACTGACGGCCCAGGATGCGGTAATCTCGAAACCGGCATCAATGAGGGATTTTGTGAGTACGTCCCACGCGCCGGATTCTTTATGGTTGAATTGGACTGTCATCACGCCGTCATCGCGCAAAACTCGGTAATATTCGCTAAAAGCTAGCGCCATTTTTGCTTCGTAATCTTGTTTGGCGAGTTCGTCGGGTGATGTGCCCATGTTACGGAAGCGCGACGGGTTGGCGACGGCTTCTCTATCTTTGTCGGTGAGTTCTGAGTAGAATAAATCGGGGAAAATATCGCCTAATGTGCGCTTCATCCAGACGTAGAAAAAGTCGGAAAGATCGGCATACGGAACGGTTCCATAATAAGGCGGATCGGTGATAATGGCATCGACGGATTTGTCGGGTATATGGTAGAGACTATCGGCGGATGCAGTCTCTATTTGGATGGTTTTTGGGTCGTATTGTTCGATGCCGGGTAAGCCAGTTGAATGAGGTTTTGTGCCGAATAAAGCACAGAGGCTTTTATATTCTGACGCAAAAGCATCAGCACAGGAATTCCATAACTCACCAGCCCCGCTTATTTCTGGATAATTCCATGTTAAATTTAAAGCGTGTTGTGTTGATGCTCTTTCAACTGATGCTCTAGCTGTATGCCAAATAGATAATCTACAATTTCTATCAACACATCTATCTAATACTAAAGCTAGATAAGTTACGATCGCCTCTACCTTCTCCAATTCATACTCAGCCTGTAGCAGCGCCTTAGCTTCGTTGATAATTTCTACATAAGTGACAAGCGTTAAAAGCTGACGAGTATTAAAGATTTGAAACCATTGCTGACAATAATTAAGAATTTGACCGTGATCGTTGATAATATATTCGACGGGTATTAAATTTTTTATTTGCAATTTCGGTAATTTTTCAAAGAAATATTGTTGGCTTAACTTCCATCCTTGTAAATCAAGTTTTTCTGGAATTCTAAACTCTAAACTACCTTTCCCTTGTTTGTAAGCAACCGCATAAAGTAGATGTCCAAGTAATCCTGATTGAGCTTGAGATTTGATTACATCATCTTCAATCACAGTATCGCAATTAGGACATTTCCCGACACCTCGGCTAATCGTATTATAAACACTCGGATCGTACTCACCCGCATCCGTTTTAATCGTCGTCTCTTTGCCTTTCTTCCCCTTCAAAAACTCAAAATCAACCCGCTTCTGTTCCAAGTTAGGAATAGGTTTCACCGCACACCATTTATGTAAATTCTGCTTTTCGGGCCGCTTATATAACCACCAATTCGGACTCAACGGCACAACCGACTGACAACTCGGACAAACCACCGTATGAGCCCACAAATAATTCTGCACAGTTTCCCCCGGTAAAGATGGGAAAAATTCAGTTAATCTTTTCTGGGCTTCATCCCCCACCCATTTCACCCATTTATCAATATCCTCCTGCAAATCCGGGCCAAATTTCAGCGGATATTCCATCGCCGCCTTCATCGTCACCACCGCCACCGGATTGAGATCCGACGCCAACACATTCAACCCGTACCGCGCCGCCTCAAACGGAATGCTTCCCCCACCCGCAAACGCATCTAAAATCGTCGGCGTGCGATTCCCCCACACCTTCTCGCAATAGTCATGAACCTTTTTAATTCGCACCGAAGACGGGGGAGTTTTGTAGAGTTTAATTTCCTTCCCCGGTTCCAATCCCAGCAAATATTCAAACTCTTCTAAAGAGATATCTGCGGGTAAAATCGACCCCAACACCGAAGCGCGAGAAAACGATAATGGTTTGCGCGAATACCAGCGATGCAATCCTTTAAATGGATTGCCGCCGTGTTCGTAATAAACCTGCTCGTTTAGCAGATTTACGGGCATAATTTTCTCGATGAAGAGGTGAGGGCGCATGATTTGTTGGTTGTTGGTTATTTGTTATTTGTGAAGTACCACCATCTTCGATCCCCCTAAATCCCCCTTAATAAGGGGGACTTTGACTTGAAATCTTGTCCCCCCCTTATTAAGGGGGGCTAGGGGGGATCTCCGGGTTGTGGCTGCTAGCCAGCCCCTAAAAGGATTAATTCCAAACTGCAATGTGCATTGGTATTATCCCAAAAATTTATAGATTAATCTTCAAATAGCTCTGCTTTTTCAATGATAAACCATTCGTGGTACAATACTGCCAAGAAAAACTCTTCTCCTTTTGGGCGATCGCACACAGCCATATATCCCGATACAAACATATCATCATCAAAAGTTGTATCCTTAAGAAACAGAGTCAGCGAGTTGCCATCCGCGCTCCAAATTGTCCGCAAAATCGTGATATTTTGGTGACGAGATGCTTCAACAGGCAATAACACCCACCGCCCCTCAATCTCGATAAATTCTGGTTCGCGGTATCTAAACTCCGACTCCCATCTTGCGGGCCCTTCGTGCTTCTCAATAATTCGATCCCACCGCACTGTTTTAATTTTGTCTAAAGTTTCATTAGACAAATCCGCAACTTTCATCAGATTAATCTCCCAATAAAATTCGCAAGGCTTTCAAAGCATTTGAACGATTGCCATTGGCAATTTTACCGAACCAATAATGTGCCTCTTCATTACTCATCGCCATAATCCCTTCGGCAATATTCGCAATTCGTTCGGTTTTCGATAGCGGTTGCAGCGATTGAAATAAAATCGCCAAACTCACCCCAGATTCTTCTGATAATATATAAGGAGTTTGTCGCTGCTGAGATAAAGTTTTCGGGTCGTAATTATTCGCTTTGAGAGTTGCATAAATTGTTTGTCTCGCCAAAACCAGAGCATTTCCTTTGAGTCGCCCCAATTTTTTAGCAGCAGGACGTTTTTTCTCTCCGGCTTTCTTGTAAGCACATTGATAGAGTTCCAAAGCGAAGTTGTTATGATCTAACGGCAAAACTCGTAATTGAAATTCTTGCATAAGAAAGGAGAAAGGAGTCAGGAGTCAGGAGTCAGGAGGAGGAAAAAGGAGTCAGGAGTCAGGAGTCAGGAGAAGGAAGAAGAAAGTTAGAAAAAAGGAGTCAGGAGTCAGGAGTCACGAGAAGGAAGAAGAAATTTAGGAAAAAGGAGTCAGGAGTCAGGAGTCACGAGAAGGAAGAAGAAAGTTAGGAGAAAGAAGTCACGAGAAGGGATGAGTAAAAATGCTGACTCCTGAATTCTTCTTCCTGAGTTTTGACTCCTGACTCCTGACTCCTGACTCCTGAATTCTTCTTCCTGACTCCTGAATTCAAAATTCGGACTCCTGACTCTTGAATCCTGAAGTCCCTTTGCTTAATCCTGAATTATTATCTCTACGACTTCTGATTTTACTATAGTAGGAGTCTAACAATCTACTAACTTCTTCTATGTCTAAGATTAAAGACTGAGAATTCCCATAATTCAGGTCTTCAGATAGGATTAAATAATATCGACATTCCTCTAAAGAACCTTGTGCGATATTTAAAAATCGCATTTTATCAGCCAGACCTTGTTTTTTAAATCCTTCAGCTATATTAGCAGCAATAGATACTGCGGCGCGTCTAAATTGAGAAGTTAATCCATACAGTTCGCTAGTAGGAAATTTACTGGTAAACTTATAAACTCCTAAAACAAATTTATGAGATTTTTGCCACACAATTAAATCTTGAAAATTTTTGGCTGGTTCGAGTTTCATCCTAAATTCTCCTTTCTAACTCCTGACTCCTAAATTCTCCTTTCTAACTCCTGACTCCTGACTCCTGACTCCTGACTCCTTTCCTCAATATATCACCCTTGCCATTAAATTTAAACGCTCTACAGGATTGCGATCGAGCGTTTGTTTTATACTATTAATGTCCGAGGCATTTGCTGGCAAAGCTGGCTTGAATTCTAAGATGATTTTCAAACTAACAGTGGCTTGCGCGTCGGGACTGTTCAACAAAGTGTTGATAGTCGAGAAAAAGCTCTGAAATCCCCGCAACGCCCCTTGATATTCCAACCGCACAAATTGGTCGTCGGTTTTAATGGTTACGGTTTGGTCGATTTGCGGTTGCCACCGCTGTAATAGGGCAATTGCTGTTCCCAATTTACGATAATCCATTACTTGATCCACCGACAATTCTAGCACTTCGATGCCTTGCACTTTGTAGTCGCTAATGCGATCGCCCAATCCCGCAAATACCGCATTAATCGTGCCGTCAATTTGGATAATCGGCGGTTTCGCCTCCCACAAACTCGGCTGTAGCGTTTCCACCACATAAGGAGAATTTCTATCATCATCTCGCGCGCTAGGAACTTGAGGATTTAGATTGACATTGGTTGTTTTTTCTGCTGTCTCACCGTTACCGTAATCGGCCACCACACGAAAAATACTGTTATTAACAATGGTGGCGTCATACTCATCGGAAGGGAAGAAATTTCCCGGCACTAAACTATCATTTTGATACAAACTAACCGTCAGTGCTCCTTTCGCTTTCCACCTGACACGCACGTCAACGGAAGTTGCAGGCGAGACGCCCGCACTACTGGGCATCAATTGGGCGCTGAGTTCCACTTCTTTGGGCGCTGGAGGTTCGAGAATGCCGCGCTTGTATAGGGAGGCGCGATCGCTAAATTCGATCGTCTCCGGCAGTGTCAGCGTACTATCATCGGTTTTGATAAATAGTCTCTCCCCGACTTTCATATCCCAACTGCCCATTTTCAAACCGTCGCGAATCGTCTCCCGCAGCATCGAAACTTCCGCGTCAAGGAGAATATTCAAACTCAAATCCTTAGCAAAAGCATCGCGCAGCGCCTTCGTCGTCCAATTATCCAACCCCGCAGGCCACACTTTTTGCAGGATAAAAGCCGGGGCGAAAGGTTTAGCTTCTTCCGCGCGAATCTTGCCGCAATCTTTGAGGGCTTTAAGAATCACATCTTGCTGGTTGTTTTTGCCTTTCACCATACTCGCATCCTGCGCGGTAAGAGTGTAGTGCATCAATCCTTTCGGTGCTTTTACTTGGTCATTTGACGGATAAAATAAATGGCGGTAAGCATTAGTCAAAGATACTCTCACAGCTATATCTTTCGCCCCTTCCCGTTCCTTCAATTGCTTCTGCTGGCTTCCCGATAAATCTGCCAGCCGATTCTGACTTTTGAGAATATTTTGAATAGCTTTATATTCTCTGGCATTGTCGATCGCCGTTTCTAATTCTAGCCGATTTGCCACCAAAAATAACAACCGATTCCGGTAGGTGCGAAACTTCCCCGATTCGCCGCTATTGTTAAAAATTCTCTCGATTAATTCCGGGGCTGCGTCGGTAGAAGCATTCACCGTCGCATCGTCAAAGTCGATCGCGCACAACGCCACATCATCCGGGTTATCGTCTACATTTCCGGGACTTTCGATATTAGAAACTAAGGTAAAGAATTTCTTGGCAAAAATGCTATCCCGGCGAGTTCGCAAATCATCTTTCGCGCATCCCCTCCCAACTTGTTCCTTCTCCTCGGTGATAATTTTGTTGATCGAAGGTTCTTCTTTAAACCTGGCTAAAGATGTTACCGGATCGGAGTCTAAATACCAGGCTACCTTAGTCAATCTTTCTAAAGCGCGATCGACAAAACCGCTGTCAACCCCAGGAGTCAGCAGCGACAAATTCAACTCAGCCAGCCGAATACCCGAAGAATTTCCCTGAGTCAGAGAATGCAAAAAGATCGATCGGGCTACCCAAGTAGAAAACGGCGGTTTTCCCGCAGCTATCCATTCCCCGTCTTGCAATTGTGCGTAAGCCGGTCTACCATCGGGATTGTAGATATCAGCGCCGATCGCATTCCGCAGGGGCGATCGTTGCAACCGAGAAGTAAGATCGTTAGTAATTTCGCCATCCATCCCTATGGGAATGTGATGCGTGTGAATCATCGGCATCCAACCGTCGCGATTTTCCCACAAATGCCGCACCACTTGCGCGAACAATCGCAAAGCGCCCCGCGTCTTCTGGAATTCGGGAATAGAAGCAATTTTTTTAGTAAGAAGATTGAACAATTCCGGGTGAAACGGATAACTTTGGGCGATCGCTTTTGAGTATGACGCATCTTTGCACCCATCGGGCAAATTAACGCGGCAATTGCGATAAGCCGCCAAATATTCCGATGCCGCTTTTTGCGCCGCTTCCTCGCTAACTCTGTCAAACACGCGCTGTTTGACGATGTTGTAAATTTCGATATCTGTAGAAGGACTCAACACCCTTTCTTGTCTTGCGGAAGCGCGCATCGTTTCTTGCAATTCAGCCGTTTCTTCAGCAAAAGTATCTGCTGTCGAGGCGAGGGAATAAACCAATACTAAATTATCGCAGGCTGCCGCCAAATCCATCAGGGAAAATAGAAAAGCTACCACTTGTTTGGCTAAATCGCTTCTGCCAATTTGCTTCGCTTTTGCCGATCGCAAGTACCGCGCAATTTCATCTAAAATAATCACAGTCGGTTGTCCCCCCGTCAACCGTTCTAACACCGAAGTACCGGGGCTGACACCGCTTTTATCGCTACCTTGCAGTAACTGATAGCCTGAAATCCCGCCAATTTGGTAAGCAATTTCGCCCCAAAGAGTGTAGGTTGTCAAGCCGCTGTCCGAGTGATAAACTCCTTGTTCTGGGTCTAAATCTCGACCGTCGATGGCTGCAACGGCGATCGGGCGATCGGGAATCACGCTAATATCTGTAAAGCGTTCCAATCCGTGAATTTCTCGCCCTTGCTTGCAGATATGCCAGAGTGCAATTTCATCGTGAGTTTTGCCGCCCCCAAAACTCGTTTCCAAACGAACCACCCCAGCCCCGGCGCTTTGCTTCATCAAGCGGCTAAAAACTTCCCGGATTAGGGTTTTAATGCCATCAGTGGCGAAGGTATTGGCAAAGAATTTATTGGCATCTTGATAAACTTGAGGTGCAGTTCCTTCCACTACCAGCCGCAATTTTGCTGCAAATAAATCTAGAGACAAGTCTCCCGATAAAATCTCATCTCTGGGCACGCAAGTATCAAAGATTAATGGCAGCATATCAAAGATCCTTAACTAATAATATCAATTCCGCACTTCATCGGAATTATTCATCTCTCACTTGTCTCCCTCTGTGCTCTCTGCGTTCTCTGCGGTTAAATCATTCCGATATCCAATAACTAATGACTAAAATCGACATTTCCCCCGCTGACAATTACCCCAACTCTAGCATTTTCAGCCTGCACCACACCTGACAACAAAGCCGCCGCCGCTAACACTCCCGTCGGTTCAACAACTATCTTCATCCGTTCCCACATAAAAAACATTGTACTGCGAATTGCCTCTTCGGAAACAGTTGCCATATCATCAACATAATGCAGCACCAAAGGAAAAGTTAATTTCCCCAAAGATGGCGTGCGCGCCCCATCAGCAATCGTATCCGGGTTAGTAACAGTTTGTAGCGTTTTCGTGCGGAACGATCGCGCCGCATCGTCTGCTTGCTCCGGTTCTACTCCTATTACTTTACACTGCGGAGACAAAGTTTTTGCTGCGATCGCACAGCCCGACAGCAAACCCCCGCCACCGCAACAAACTAACAGCAAATCCAACTCCCCAACTTCTGCGATTAATTCCAGCGCCGCCGTACCTTGTCCCGCAATCACCCACGCATTATCATAAGGAGGAATAATTGTCAAGTGTCGCTCCTCGGCAATTTTAGTGGCTAACTCTTCGCGAGAAACTTGAGTGCGATCGTACAAAATAATCTCTGCACCGTAGCCACGAGTCGCCTCTTGCTTGACTTTTGGCGCATCTGCCGGCATGACAACAGTAGCAGGAATTTCTAGCAACCGTGCCGCAAGGGCGATCGCCTGCGCGTGATTTCCCGAAGAAAAAGTCAGCACTCCCCGCCGTTTTTCAGCTTCAGATAGCTGCATCAAAGCATTGCAAGCACCCCGAAATTTAAACGAACCCGTGCGCTGAAAGTTCTCGCACTTGAAAAATACCTGAGAATTCGTCTGTTTGTTGAAAGTTTCCGAAGTCAGCACCGGCGTCTTGAAAGCTTTGCCCTGCAAGCGATTTGCCGCCGCCTCCACATCCGCGAAACAGACTGATAAAGGATTTTGGGAACTCATAGATTTTAGATTAGGGCGATCGAGGACTCTATTTGTAGGGTGGGGATTGCCCGCTTCACTCCTACCATTAAATTATAAATTTTTATGATATTTGGGGGCTAATAATTATTAATTGTTGCGCTTAATTGTCAAAAAAGCTGTTGACTAAAATCAAAGTTATGACAATTTACTATCAAAAAGTAAAGTGAGGTTTGTACTTGCACAGGAGAGGGATTAATCAATTAGGAGTGACGCATGGGGCCCAGAAACCGGGTTTTTTTACGAAAATACTTCGTTCGCACTCGAAGATGAGGTAAAAAACCCGGTTTCTTTGTCGAAGTGCGTCCAGGACTGTGAATACAAATTTAACCACCGCCCGATTAATTGTAGGGAAACAGCACGGCGACGTGTCCTGATTTCGGGTAACGGGTAAAATAAACCGGATTGGATGGTGAAATTGCCCTCGCGAGTGCGATCGACTCCAACCATCGACAACAACCCAAAAGAGGAGACGGCAATGCCATTTCCTACCCAAAAAATAGCGACTAAATTGTTTAACAATTACAAAAAAAGGACACAGCATGGCTGTGTCCTTACCCGTATCTTGTAGGGACACAGCATGGCTGTGTCCCTAACCGTACCGATATCCCGATTAGGATTCTTGCCGTTTAGAACAAGAACAATTCAGTATTACCGGTCGATCCCAAATTGACATCGACAGTAGCAAACAAACTGTTACCACCAACCGTAGAACCGTTGCTATCGTAATACAGTTTAGTAGACAAACCGTCGTAGAGAGCAATGAACGACGGCTGGGTTAAATTTGCTTCAAACACAGTTACATCAGACACTGTGCTGCTGTAAGCGTAGAAACTCTGAGTCACAAATGCAGCTCCGGTTCCGATTTGAAAGCCAGTGTTGGAGATGCTAATTTGATCGTCAGCAATGCTGTAATTGGTAATTACATCCCCGCCGCCAGCAGTAGTTCCGAGGAACATAAACTGATCCGCACCAGCACCACCGTTGAGAACATTGGTTCCCAAACCACCGATTAAAGTGTCATTCCCCTCGTCACCGTTGAGAGTATCGCTACCGCCACCGCCGAAGAGACTGTCGTTACCAGCGCCACCGGAGATGCTGTCGTTACCTAAACCGCCGTCGAAAATGTCGGCCCCAGAACCGCCGTTCAAGATGTCAGCAAACTCAGTGCCGGTGACGTTATTAGCTGTCGCACTTCCTGTAAATAAGACAGGAGTGGTGAAGTTGTAACCGCCAACACCAGAACCGAAGTTGTTAACTCCGTTTGTCGGGAAAGTACCGGGATTAGTGATTAAATCGACAACGCTGCCGGAGCTGGTAGTAGTACCAGTCGGAGAAGTACCATTGGCAGAAGGTGCGATCGTACCTGTAAATACAAAGTCCGCCGTTCCCAGATTGCTAGCAGCCGTACCCAGATTCGCAATCAAGGTAGAACCAGCCGCCTCCGTACCGTTCGAGTCAAAATACAACACAGTCTCGTTCGACCCATTAGTAAAGGCGAAGAAACCAGCAGTTGTAGAATTGCCCAGGGCTTTAGCTTGTGCATCTTGCAAAGAGGCATAACTGCCGCCTGTGAAAATCACTAACTCTTGGCCAGTAATGTCAGGAGTTGAACCGCTAACACCGTCAAAGTTAGTCGTAGTCAAATTGCCGAAAGCACCGCTGACAAACTGGAATTTGTCTACCCCGGAGGTAAAGTCAGTAATTGTATCGCCGCCTTCACCTGCTGCTTTGTAAACAAACAGATCCGCACCTGAACCGCCAGTCAGAATATCTGCACCGCTGCCGCCGCTGAGGATGTCAGCACCGCTGCCGCCGTCGATAATATCTGCACTCGATCCGCCGTTCAAGATGTCAGCAAACTCAGTGCCGGTGACGTTATTAGCTGTCGCACTTCCTGTAAATAAGACAGGAGTGGTGAAGTTGTAACCGCCAACACCAGAACCGAAGTTGTTAACTCCGCTTGTTGGGAAAGTACCGGGATTAGTAATTAAATCCACAACGCTGCCGGAACTCGTAGTAGTACCAGTCGGAGAAGTACCAGTATCAGAAGATGCGATGCTACCTGTAAATACAAAGTCCGCCGTTCCCAGATTGCTAGCAGCCGTACCCAGATTCGCAATCAAGGTAGAACCAGCCGCCTCCGTACCGTTCGAGTCAAAATACAACACAGTCTCGTTCGACCCATTAGTAAAGGCGAAGAAACCAGCAGTTGTAGAATTGCCCAGGGCTTTAGCTTGTGCATCTTGCAAAGAGGCATAACTGCCGCCTGTGAAAATCACTAACTCTTGGCCAGTAATGTCAGGAGTTGAACCGCTAACACCGTCAAAGTTAGTCGTAGTCAAATTGCCGAAAGCACCGCTGACAAACTGGAATTTGTCTACCCCGGAGGTAAAGTCAGTAATTGTATCGCCGCCTTCACCTGCTGCTTTGTAAACAAACAGATCCGCAGCAGCACCGCCACTCAGAATATCTGCACCGCTGCCGCCGCTGAGGATGTCAGCACCGCTGCCGCCGTCGATAATATCTGCACCGCCACCACCGTTGATGATGTCAGCAAATTCCGTACCGGTGACGCTGTTAGCACTGTCATTGCCCGTAAATAAGATAGGAGTGCTGAAGTTGTAGCCACCAACACCAGAACCGAAGTTGTTAAATGCGGCTGTCGCGAAAGTACCCGCATTTGCAGCAGTTAAATCGACAACGCTGCCGGAGCTCGTAGTAGTACCAGTCGGAGAAGTACCAGTATCAGAAGAGGTGATGCTACCTGTAAATACAAAGTCCGCCGTTCCCAGATTGCTAGCAGCCGTACCCAGATTCGCAATCAAGGTAGAACCAGCCGCCTCCGTACCGTTCGAGTCAAAATACAACACAGTCTCGTTCGACCCATTAGTAAAGGCGAAGAAACCAGCAGTTGTAGAATTGCCCAGGGCTTTAGCTTGTGCATCTTGCAAAGAGGCATAACTGCCGCCTGTGAAAATCACTAACTCTTTGCCAGTAATGTCAGGAGTTGAACCGCTCACACCGTCAAAGTTAGTCGTAGTCAAATTGCCGAAAGCACCGCTGACAAACTGGAATTTGTCTACCCCGGAGGTAAAGTCAGTAATTGTATCGCCGCCTTCACCTGCTGCTTTGTAAACAAACAGATCCGCAGCAGCACCGCCACTCAGAATATCTGCACCGCTGCCGCCGCTGAGGATGTCAGCACCGCTGCCGCCGTCGATAATATCTGCACCGCCACCACCGTTGATGATGTCAGCAAATTCCGTACCGGTGACGCTGTTAGCACTGTCATTGCCCGTAAATAAGACAGGAGTGGTGAAGTTGTAACCGCCAGCACCAGAACCGAAGTTGTTAAATGCGGCTGTCGCGAAAGTACCCGCATTTGCAGCAGTTAAATCGACAATGCTGCCTGAGTTGGTAGTAGTACCAGCAGGAGATGCGATCGTACCTGTAAATACAAAGTCCGCTGTTCCCAGATTGCTAGCAGCAGTACCCAGATTCGCAATCAAGGTAGAACCACCGGCCACCGTACCGTTCGAGTCAAAATACAACTCTGTTTCGTTCGACGCATTAGTAAAGGCGAAGAAACCAGCAGTTGTAGAATTGCCCAGGGCTTTAGCTTGTGCATCTTGCAAAGAGGCATAACTGCCGCCTGTGAAAATCACTAACTCTTTGCCAGTAATGTCAGGAGAAACCCCGCTAACACCGTCAAAGTTAGTCGTAGTCAAATTGCCGAAAGCGCTCGCGCTAAACTCGAATTTGTCTACCCCAACAGTAAAGTCGGAAATTTTATCGCCGCCTTCTTTAGTTGTCCTGTAAACAAACAGATCCGCACCAGTGCCACCGCTGATGACATCCAAACCGAGGCCGCCGGTGATGGTATCGTTGCCGTCGCCGCCCTTGAGGCTATCGTTAAAATTGCTGCCGACAATCTTGTCATCGCCTGCTAAACCATCGTAATTAACTGGGGCCGGAGAAGTAGTGAAATCCACATTGTCAGCACCAGCAGTACCGACAGGAATATTTAGTGGCGGGCCCGTGAAGACAAAGTTATTGACAGTCAGGCGAACGTCCACCGAGAAACTGGTCACAATGTCCAAGCGCGCCCCAACACCATATACCAGCACCAAACGACCGGTCTCGGCATCTATAAACTGACAGAAAATAGGCACGTCTGGGTTGCCGCCCAACTCTGCAAACCGCACTTGCAAAGTCGCGATGCTGCGAACAGTGATATCCGCGGTGAAGTCGAGAAAATTAGCGCTGCCGATCGACCCAACAGTAGAAGTAGCAGTAATCTCCAGTCGGGTCAAGCTAGAAACGCTGAGATTACCAAAAGCTGCCGTAGAAAGCTCTAAAAGATCCTCATCGACATTAAAGTCAGTAATAAAGTCAGCTTCTACAACTGTTTGACTCTCTTGGCGGGAAGCGCGGTAAACAAAGCGATCCTGTCCATTACCCCCAGTTAGAATATTGGTTCCTTCGCTGCCTTCGATCGTGTCATTGCCCTCATTTCCTGTTAATGTGTCATTCCCAGCACCGCCTATTACGGTGTCATCGCCGCCGCCAGCTTCGATATTGTCATTGTCATCGCCGCCATCGATATCGTCATTGTCATTGCCACCTTTAACTTTGTCGTTGCCTTGGCCTGTTTTTATTTTGTTTTTGCCTAGGCCGACTTCGATATCATCATCGTCATCGCCGCTGTCGATATCGTCATCGCCATCGCGGCCTTTAATTGTGTCCTTGCCTTTGCCGCCGATGATTGTGTCTTTGCCTTTACCGGCTGTAATGTTATCGTCACCCTCGCTGCCTACGATGTTGTTAGGGAGCGTCGCAGAACCGGCAATAACTTGACCTTGTGGATTGCCAGCAAAATTAAAGGAATCTTGCTCGATTTTCAAGCTAAAAGTTTTGCCGGTGAGAGCTCTTTGGCCGTTGGTAGCTTGAAAACCAAAAGTAGCCGCACCGAAAAAACCTACTGCCGCTCTGAAAGTTACCCTGCCTGCGTTAATGTCTTCTTGAGTGAAGGTAACGCCCGTTTGTGTTACGGCGACTCCCTTAACAAATAGTTGCCCGGTTGTAGCAGGGGGCAGCTCGGTTAGCGTGAAGGTTATGCCGCCAGGACCTTGCCCGGTATCGGAAACACGCAACAACTCAGGAGTAATAGTTTGCTCCTGGCCGCTGGAACCAGCAATCAGGGTCTCACTAACTTCCAGTTGCGGAGGGTTAAAAATCGGAGTGAGAGGTTGATTTGGAGTTGGAGGTTGAGGTTGAGTTGGAGTTGGAGTTTGAGGATCAACTCCCAAAAAGTCGGCAGCAGTGATAAGCGTTGCGTTGACATTCAACAATAGCGCCAAGGCGAAGTTATTGACCCGAATTTCGGTATTGACACCGATTTGTATAAAGGTCAAGCTGCTAAAGTTCAAGTCGCCAAACAGGAGAAATTTATCCTCGTTGTCTGCGAAGTCAGTGATGACAGCTTGTCCCCCAGAGGGACTGTTACTCATGACATAAACGTCAGTTCCAGCACCGCCGACACAGGTATGGTTGCCAGTACCGCCCATCAGCGTATCGTTGCCGTCGCCGCCCATCAGCGTATCGTCGCCGTTGCCGCCGCCCATCACGCTGTCGTCGCCGTCGCCGCCGCCTGCCACGTCATTGCCGTCGCCAGTAACGAGGGTATCGTCGCCGACACCGCCCATCACGCTGTCGTCGCCGGCACCGCCCATCACGCTGTCGTCGCCGTCGTCACCCATGCAAGCGTCGTTGCCGTCGCCGCCCATCAGGGTATCGTCGCCGATGCCGCCGCTAACGCTGTCGTCGCCCTCGTCGCCGCTGCCAACGTCGCTGCCGGCACCGCCGATCACGGTATCGTTGCCGTCGCCGCCGCTAACGCTGTCGTCGCCGTCGTCGCCTCCACACTGGTCGTTGCCGGCACCGCCGCTAACGGTATCGTTGCCGTCGCCGCCGCTAACGTTGTCGTCGCCGTCGTCGCCTCCACAGTTGTCGCTGCCTACACCGCCCCTAACGGTATCGTTATCTTTGCCGCCGTTAATGCTATCGTTGCCTGCGCCGCCCTCACAATCGTCGTTGCCCTGATCGCCCCTGACGACATCGTTGCCTTCGTCGCCCTTGCAATCGTCGTTGCCTTTGCCGCCGTAGACGGTATCGTTGCCGGCGCCGCCGTCAACGTCATCATCTCCTTCGTTGCCGTGGGCCAAGTCATCGCCGTCATCGCCTTCGCAGGTGTCGTTGCCGGTACCGCCAAAAAGGCTGTCGTTATCTTTACCGCCAAAAAGGCTGTCGTTGCCTTGGCCACCCCTGACGGTATCGTTGCCCCGATCGCCCCTTACTTCATCGTCGTCATCGCCGCCCTCGCAATCATCGTCATCTTTACCGCCGAAGATTTGATTTCTTTTGTCACGGTTTCCTTTGATTTCGTCCTTGCCTCTTTTGCCGAATATCTTATCCTGCTCGCCGGTGGCGACAATGAGGTCATCGTCATCAGTACCGATGACGGTTCGGCGGCGGGGCTCGAAGTCATCATCGTCGAAGTCCTCGTCATCATCGTCGCCCACACCTTCTTCTGGTACGCCGGTAGATTCCGCCATTTGGCTGTCATCAGTAGCACCTGTTTCGGGTGCAGCGTTAGACTGATCCGGAAATAAGGCGTTAATGTCGGCGGTGTTTTCGGTGAGCGCTACCTGAATTAAGTCGCGTAAGTCCGGAGCGGAATTTGGAGGGCTGTTGTTGCCTAAATTCACCCCGTCATCGGTGGGGATCGGTGTAGTAACCTTGGGATCTGGCTCTGTCATCTCAGGATTTTCTGTTTCATTTTGAGCGGGAGAAAGTGTTCTCAGTTCTTCCAACGTTAGTTCATCCATTGTTGATATTTCCCAAAAAATGGTAAGCTTCTTAGAATCAATTTATCAGCAAACAGGAGGCTGCAGAAGATTTTTTTTTAAACTTCATGCTTTCGCCTGCTAGAGGAGCTGGTTTCCTCATTTTTACTATTATAGATGCCACTTAAACGGCAAGGTTTTTTTCGCTCTGTTGCGAGTTTTATATTCTGCAATTGCGTACCAAAATTAATTGATCCGCAACCTACACTGTAATTACTGCGCCGAAGCGCCGAGCATTTGAGATGTTCTCCGTAATTTCTACCGTAAGCTGCGCCGAAGCGCCCATTCTTGTAGATTCTCTACGTAATTTCTACAGTGAATTAGCTGAATTTAAACTCGCAACTGACAACTCCTAAATAACTACCCAAAACCTCTATCCCCCAAATTCTACCCTTGCTTTTTTTCCTATCTAGGCTGGGTGTATTGAAGTTTTGTAACACTCCCAGCTTTGACAAATCCTTCCCTGACCTAGGATTTGAATCTCTTGACTAAACGACCGCACCCTCCTAATTTTAGTTCCCGATGATTAATTAGAAATTTAGATAATTCGCCCGGCCAAATATTTGTTCTAATTTTTAGTTGCAAAATTTTCTCTCGATTTAAGGAAACATCGCGAACTGAGAATTTTGTTTTCAGATTAATACTAAGAACTCTGCCAAAATATATCTATCTTAAGAAAGATTGTAAAGTTTCGCCAAAAATAGTACGTAACGCAGGAGTCGTTTTTGGTGACAGTTGCAAGCTCGGCATTTTGAGCGGACACGACCCACGGCGCGGCTGCCCAACCCTATTCCTTTGTAGAGACTTCGCTACCAAATCCAATAATTCTCCGAGAAACCGGCCTGATGAGGCGTAATCCTCTAGATGCCAAAAATGGTGGTTGCTGGAGAGTACCGGAATAATTTGATTTGCCTTGTATTGTTGAGAGTTCTTGGCGGGTTAAGTTTATTTTTGCTGCTTAACTTTAACTAGATTAAGAGAGTTAAATTAAAAGTTTTATATATCATAAAAGCGGAAAATTAGCAATAAGTTATTAGTAATTATCGATGGTCAACTATCGATTATCGATCGCCACTGAGGTCTTAAGGATGAGGGCGGAGGGCTTACGGATGAGAACCCAGGGCTGACCAATTAATTAATTGACACAAAATCAAGATTACACATGGGGGGTTGGTGGTACAGGATAAGCCCTAAAGACCGATCGACCGATCGCCAAAAAAAATAAAATACTCAACTTTTCCTGCGATATTGCCCTGAAACCGGTTGGCGTGAGCCGAAGTAATTTTAATAAGAACGAGAGATCCGCCTGGTAAAGTGCCTCCAATTTAACTTTACTCAGCAATGAGAAACTCAAGTTCACGACGAATCTAAAGGGGTCTGCGGTAGAGGTGCAAAATGTTAAAGATACAAAGATTGCAGAAAATTCGGCTTTCACCGAGCCACAGGGCAATCAAAACTAATAAACTGTTATTAAAGTACAACTTTTATATCCTCAAAGTGTTTGAACAAATATATATGACGCTAGCGATCGCCCGATCGGGGGAAGCGCATTCAAAAACTTTGATTCAAAGAGTAAAAATTATTTTGCCGATCGCTATTGCTAGCCGCAAAAACGCAGGCAAATTCAGAATTAAGGCGGGAGGGCGCTAAATCCGTGAGCCAGGAATTTCAACTCTCAGTCACTCCCGTTGGGGACGACGAATATCTAGTGCGGACAGAAAGGGTTGCACCCGGTGTACCCTTAGCCGAACAACAAGTCCGCTGGCCGATCGACGAATGGCTTGCACTGTCTGCTCAACTGATGAACGACCCGCTGGTGGGCTTGCTCCAAGGAAAAGCAGTACAGGGAACCAGTTTTGCTGGTCGCGGGGGCTCCCGTTCGGGACCCAACTCAGTGCCGAATTTAGTAGCGCTCGGACAACAATTATACAGCGGGCTGTTTCAAGGAAACTTGCGCGATAGCTGGACTTGCGCTCAAGGCATCGCCCAGCACCGCCGAGAAGTGCTGCAACTGCGACTCGGACTCAAAGGCCGGCGCCTGCCGCGGCTGCCGTGGGAAGTGCTGCACGCGGGCGATCGCCCTTTGGCAACTGGCACCGATGTCGTGTTTTCCCGCTACCAACCAGGTACAAGTTTGTTCAAACAAACCCGGATACTGCCTAGTAGCGGGCCACTAAAAATTTTAATGGCGATCGCCTCTCCGAGCGATCGAGACAGCTTGCAGCTTAAGCGAGAAGTGCTCCATTTGCAACAAGAACTCCAAAACCGCACCGGTCATCCTCTCAAAAACAGCCCCCATTGCCCGGAAATTCAACTGACTATTCTCGAACAGCCCGATCGAGAACAACTTACCCAAGCCCTAGAACAAGGACACTACCAAGTCCTGCACTACGCAGGCCACAGCAACTTAGGTTCCAGAGGTGGGGAACTCTACCTAGTCAGCAGCCGCACCGGCTTAACCGAAACCCTCAGTGGCGACGACTTAGCTGGATTGCTCGTTAACAACGGTATTCAGATGGCCGTGTTCAACTCCTGCCGCGGCGCCTACGGCGACCCCTCAGACCTCGCGGACGACAGCCCGGAACGGAACTTAACCGAAGCTCTAGTGAAGCGGGGCATTCCGGCAGTGCTAGCAATGGCAGAAAGCATCCCCGACGATGTAGCCCTAACTCTGACACGGTTGTTTTACCGCAACCTCAATCAAGGCTATCCAGTCGATCTCAGCCTGAGCCGGGCCAGAGCTGGGCTAATTTCTGCCTACGGTTCTCACCAGCTATACTGGGCTTTGCCGATTCTCTACCAGCACCCGGACTTTGACGGCTATCTGACCGGCGCCCCAGCCCACAGCGCGACCTCCGGTTCTATGGTGCACATAATCGGGTCGGGAACGCAACCGGCGCTCGCGGGTACAGAATGGAGGGCTGCGTCTTCGGTTTCGGCGATCGCCCAATACCCCCCAATCCCAGCCAATAGATCGCATGAGTCAGGCAATTCTGACGGCGAAGTCTGGGAATATCCCAACCAATTAAAAGATCGCAGGGATTGGGTTCACCAGAACGATCGACCCGATGCTACTAATTCACCGAACTCACCGACGGCTTCGCCGTCCTCTATTCCTCATTCTGAGTGTGCGGCGATCCAAGCAACTCGCGCCGCTGCGCCGACTCAGAAACCGTTAACAAAACCGGGGTTCAAAAAATCTGTGGCCCTGATGCTTTGCTTATTGCCCGTTGCTTTAAGTGCTGGCTTTTTTGGGTGGCGGTACTCGAAAGGGCGAGACCCGAAACCAGAAGAGTTACTGCCGGCGGTACGGACTCCCCTGTCGCACAATTACCTGCAACAACGTCACTAAGGAATGAAAAATTAATAACTTGCACAATTAAACCCCAGAAGCCTTGATCCAAGGTCAACTATTGCTCTATTAGTCACCTTATTTATTTTTCATTCCTAAAAGCGCTCGCCCACTGCAATGCTGAATTTAGACCCTCTTGGCCTGGCTCTAAACTGGGTGGGGTTTTTGCTGGCCATTCGCGATCGGCTGCCGCTGGCAAAGCGATCGAAAGTATGCTGCTCGATCGAATCTCGGACTTACGTTCATCCAGCCGGTTTTTACCGAAAATAAGCAGCAGCCCAACCAAGCATCGAGGAAGAAACCGGGTTTCTCGTCGAGCAAGTAAGTCCGGGACTCTTAATATAAAATTAGTCAGTCGATTTGAGATTTTAGACTTCGGCTTGAGCCCTGAGTCGAAGGATTTGAGATTTTAATTTTACTCCACAGATAAATCTGGGAACAGGAACAAGACTCTAAAATTTTGATCTCTCCACGACAGGAGTCGGTGGCTTGTATGCGTTTTTGAGCGGGCTGATTCGGCCGCAGGAGCATTCGTCATTCGGCACAAGACAATAAAAGCCAGAGTTGCCACAATTAAGAACGTCCTCACCCTCAGCGCGCTTATTTCACAATAATTAATTATGGAAGCGGCTGTGAGTTTGACAATCAAGCATCCAGGATACCCGCCACGTGATTCATTCCGAAAGCAGACTCAGGACCGGTGAAATAAAAAACCTGTATCCGATAAAGGAGCCCCCGAATTTATCCGTGGGGTCAAGGCTTCAATTCTTTAATCTAAAATCTAAAATCTCAAATCGATTGACGGGCCCCTCCAGTTGGTGCCTAAATTTTGAGAGTATGGCCGTTTACAGGCCACGAGTGGAAACCAATACATTTCCATGCAAACTCCATGTCGGGAACCGCTGCTAATTTGTAGTGCATCAAACATTTAAGCTGTGGTGCATTTAACTCGGTCTTTTTCAATTCCCCTGTGGAAGTAACCTCAAATTCTCTGGCTTGGGGCCGGAGGAGGAAGATTTTCCCGAGTTCCCCGTAGAAATCTACTGATTCCTGGCGAAGTGTTAAGAGTCGCAAAGCAATCTCGCCCGATCAAAACTATGGGAGCATCTCATATTTGTAAAAATACTTCTTCTGACTCCTTCCTTCTTCTGGCTCCTTCCTTCTTCCTCTTTCCTTCTTCCCCTTTCCTTCTTCCTCCTGCCTCCTGCCTCCTGCCTCAAAACTCCAATTTCTAGCGGAGGGCTGCTTTCATTGAGATGCTCCCAAAACTATTCCCCTCTTAGTGGCTGCCCGATGTTTCTGCCGCCGCGCCCATTGAGTCGGGTTTTAGCTTAAACCCGTTCAACGAAGAGGTGAAATTTCCTTGAATTTTTACCGGATTGCCTTCCCCAGACTGCGTTCTGTGGAAGTTATATGCCCAACACCTTAATAGAAGATTGCCCGTTGGTATTTGGGGTTTTGAGGGGATTTCCAGCCCAAAAAATAGAATTTACAAGTAGCTGGCAGTGACATCGAGAACAAGTGCTGCCTCGTCTTGTTGAGGTAAAAGTTAACCCAGCGCCGGTAAATGCTTTCGGCAGATTTGCAGCGGCCGGGGTCTAGGTATTTCGATTCATGGCTGTCTTGTTTTTACCTTGACCACAGACACAATCGGGGATTGGTGAATGCAGGGAACAGACTTTACTGTAAAAAAGTAAAGCATTTAATTTGCGACAATAATTCCCCGCGCGATCGCAAGAGAGGCTTACGCAAGGATTTGGGCCGCGATCGGCAAATTGATCGCCCTTCGAGCATCCTTACTTGCACCCCCGGTCTTGAGGCCGCAGAAATTTATCCAGAATCTTAATATTCAGAATTATTAGTATTGACAGTGAAACAAAGTTAATCTAATGTGTTGTAATTGATATAAGTAAAGTCCAATAAGCGAGGTACGGTCAATGGCAGAAACAGCTACAGCACCCTTAACAGGAAAAGGTCTGCTTCAAAAAATCAAAGGCAGTGATTTGCCACGCAGAGAACTTGCAAAGCTTTGCGGCTACTTCACGGTCAGCAAAAGTGGAGAAACCCGGATTAATCTGGCTGAGTTTTACGATGCAGTGTTAGCTGCTAAGGGCATTGAGCTAGAGAAGTCTAAAGCAGACGGACGCGGGCGAGAAGCGAGTTATCGAGCTAGCGTTCACAAGAATGGTTCGATCGTGATCGGGGCAAATTATACCCAAGAAATGGGATTAAAGCCGGGAGACGAGTTTGAAATTAAGCTCGGATACAAGCACATTCGCTTGATTCAGATCGATGTGGACAGACCGGATGTGGAATTGGATGATGAAGAGGAGGATACAGAAGAATAGAGGCGATTCCCTGCGGGATAGCTTCGCCGTGCGTGATGCAGTCAGCCGATAGCAAGGCGACTGGATTTGGCATTCGCTACACGAGTATTTGCGCGCCACCCTTCGATTTAACTGATGAGCTGTCTTGACTATTTCTATTTTCTCTTGTCCCGCAAAGACTACAGTGCCTCTGAACTTCGCAAAAAGGGGCAAGAGAAAGGTTTTGGCAATGAGGAAATATTGGAGGCGATCGCGCAAATTCAAGACCGCGGCTATCAGTCCGACACTCGCTTGGTGGCAAACTCGATCGCCTCTGGTGCAGGCAAATACGGGAAGTCGGCCATCAAGCGCAAGTGCCTGCAAAAAGGAATTACCAACGATTTGTTCGAGCAAGTCTGGGAAGAAGAAATTGCCGAAAATCAGGACTCCGAAGCAGAAAAACTGGCCGAATTAAAAGCCAAAGTCATGCGGAAATACAAGATCGATACTTGGGGTAAAGCCGATCCGAAAACCAAGGGCAAAGTCTTGAATTACCTGCAATACAGGGGCTTTAATGCCTTTGAAATTTGGCGACAGTGGCAAACAGAAGAAGAAGATGAGTAAATAGTAGGGCCACGCCAATAGGTGCGGCCCAGATAGGCAAGCACAACTACACTGCTGCAGACGGGGCTAAAGTGTAAGTTCTGAGTTTTCGTAAATGTATGTCAATCCTCAGCGTTGACTAAATAAGATTCGTACATCTGCCGGTGTCTGGCTAAAAGATCGAGATATTTCTCATTGATTTTGGCCAGCATCCATTTTTCTTGAAAAATGGCGGCGGATTCTGCTTTCACCGGATCTGCTTGTAGGGGCAAAATATCTTTTCGAGCTGCGGTTTGCTCTGCAACAGACTTCAGTTTCTGAGGGTTTTGCTGGTATTTTAGACCGCTTTTGTGGTTGGCGTAGCGACGCGATCGAGTATACCCCATCTGCAAGAACTTGCGAGCCATGTCGGCTCCCACAAAATCATCGGCATCGAGATACTCTAAAAACAAGGAGTAAATTTTGCTGCTGGACTCCCTGGCAATTTCAGGAGTCTTAAATCTCCAGAAAGGCAAAATTTCTCCTTTGTAGGGTTCCACCAAAAGCACTCCTTGTTCTCCTTTCCCTACCCGATAAAGTTCCGGGTGCTGTCGAAAGTCGATGTTCTTAAAATCCGCATGGTAGTCGAACTGCTTCATCGGGCATTTTCTGTTCTATCTGGAACTATAGAAGCCCGGGGTTTACCTTCGTCTGGTTGGGTATAAACCCAGGCCCAAGCAATGAAGACAGCTTGAAAAGGCAGCCTCAACCAATAGAGTAATTGGTTGTGGGGAATCCCTTCTATCGGAATGTTGTTGACGGCTTGATTGATATTAGCTGGAAACACGGCAATAAACAAGGCAATTAACCCCCACGCCGCCGCCCTGCTCACAGGAGGAACTAACAGCCCAATTCCGCCCAAAATCTCGAAAAAACCGCTGATATAAACCAATGCTTCTGGGTAAGGAAGCTGGGGCGGCACAATTCTGATAAAAGGTGCGGGTACTGCAAAGTGCAGCACGCCTACAATACTGAGAGCTACTGCAAGAATAACTCGCCAAATTTCTTTTTGACTTTTCATGAGCAATGGGTAATTAATAATTGTTAAATTGCTGCGATAATGCTTGCCAAAATTCGCTATTTGCGATATAGATGACAATAAAACTGAGCCCCAAAAATTCCAGCTTTCCGGGTTTGTCTACTCTTGCTGGTGGCTGTAACGATTTTATTTCGTAGAAAAACCAGGTTTCTGGGTAACTCCCAGACAAGTTTTCACAGCCCCAAACAGGAGGAAGCGAGAACTGGAATCGAAGGCCTGGGCGTGGACTGCCAAAAACAGCTAGCGCGCATTTGGATAACAAGATTTTAATGTCTAGTTCCCTGTTGCTGTCTCTATCTTCGGGTAGTAAAACATGATTTTTGTTCCGGCTGTGGCTTCGTCAGCAGCCAAAGCAGTGGGGGATTTTCTCGATCGACAAATGCACCATCGCTTAACATTAAATAAATCATCGCCGCAATTGATGAGTGCGATTGCTGCTAAATTTGACCTAGCCTTCCAGACGCTTCCCTACCCTTCACCGAACCCTTGCGGGAAGATAGCTTTGCTAGCGCGTACCTTGATTAGAATAATTAAGGCGAGTAATTTGTCAATAAGTTTTATAATTATTTAATATTTGCGCTTTGAGAATTATTGCCAGAAGCAATGCGGGAACGCTCTGTAATTAAAATTACCCTCTAAAGTTAGAATTTTGTCAACTTCCCACAGATGCTAGAATGAATGAAATTATCGAATTTGCTAAAAAGTCGATCGTGCTAGCAACTCCCCAACCCTCCTGGTGCAATTCAAAATTGTCACCAACGGCAGGAACTTTTTAGCCACCACATTATTCAAAAAGATTGAGCCTCCAAGCGCTGTGTCATTTTTATCTCCACGTAAGCAATCACCGACGACCATGAACACCTCAACCAACACCTCTAAATTTCGCCTAAACCGGATGCTGCGACAATCGCTGTTTGCAGGCATCATTTCTGCAGCAGCTTTAGCTAGCGGATGGGCGCCCGGTTTGTACGGACAATCCCCAAACCTCGTTTTCGGAGCAGCAGCCCAAGCTCAAGAGATTAGCAGCGAAGAAATTACTAGCTACGCTCGTGCTGTGTTGGCAATAGAACCCAGACGGGTGGAAGCTTATAACGAAATTAAAAAAATGGCTGGAGGCTCGGTTCCCAGAGTAGTGTGCAACGAAACTCAGCAAATTAACAGGCTGTCTGGAAATTTTCGTGGCATCGCAGTGAATTACTGCCAACAAGCTAAAAAAGCTATCGAAACCTATGGTTTGACAGTTAGTCGCTTCAACCAGATCACTTTGCTCCAGCAAGCAGACCCGGCAGTAAAACAGCAAATTCAAGCCGAGCTGCTGCGACTGCAACAAGCGGGCAATCAATAAGCTTGAGGGTTTGAGTCTTTCTTCCTCTCCCGTTCTATTAGACTTCTCCATAAAAGCTTGTTAAGGGCAGGCAGGATGCCTAAGCGCTACCTCCCCCCAACAATATATTGGAGATTTAAATTGTTCGAGTTCCTAGACGGTAGGCAAAATTTTTTGAAAAAAAAGCGATCGTCTGCGATCAAGTGCTTGACAAAATAACATAAATTTGGTAAAAAGGCCAGAACGGGAGCGGGCAGAGAGATGAATATTTTTCAACTGGCTGTAAATCGGAATGAGATATAGCGATCGCCAAGACGATTAAAACGTTTTTAATTTCTGAAACATGAGCTGAAGATGGGAACTTCAGTCTTCCTTATTCCTTCGGCTATAAAAAAGATATTCCTCAAAAACTAGATGTCAAGTGAATGGCTCTGAGGAATAGAATATAAAAATGCTAACTTTCACCAAACATTTACCTGCAACTCCCGATGCTGTTGTCAGCTTTACTTTACCAATGACAGCCGACGATCGCACTCGCAGCCGCCACCGATTCGAGACAGAAACGGGGGAAAAGCTGCACCTGAGTTTGCCCAGAGGTACGGTACTGCGCGATCGAGATTTATTGCAGTCGGAAGATGGTAGCTGTTTGGTACTGGTAAGTGCAAAACCCGAACTGGTGCTGACAGCGCGGGCATCAAGTCCGCTGCTACTGATGCGGGCGGCTTATCATTTAGGAAACCGTCACGTAGCTTTAGAAATTGCCGATAATTATTTAAGACTTTCTCCCGACTCTGTGTTGCAGGGAATGCTCGAAAAAATGGGTTTGGAAGTAACAGAGGAAATTGTGCCGTTTCAGCCAGAAATGGGCGCTTATGGACACAGCCATTAGGAATGGGGCATTGGGCATTGGGCATTGGGCATTGGGCATTGTAACCAACAGTCAACAGTCAACAGTCAACAGTCAACAGCCAACAGCCAACAGTCAACAGTCAACAGTCAACAGTCAACAGCCAACAGTCAACAGCCAACAGTCAACAGTCAACAGTCAACAGCCAACAGCCAACAGCCAACAGTCAACAGTCAACAGTCAACAGTGAACAATCAACTTTTATCTTTGTTGCAGTTAGCTTTTGCACCTGTGGGAGCTTATAGTTATTCTGAGGGAATCGAAAGTCTGGTAGAAACCGGTGCGATCGACAGCGAGATTACTTTGAGAAATTGGTTAGAAAATTCGCTGCAATTCGGGGCTGTGCGAGTAGAAGCCGCTGTGATGGTAAGGGCTTTGAGGGCGGCACAGATAGGGGATTTGACGGCTTTGAATTACTGGAATGCTTGGGCGACTGCTGCGAAGGAAACAGAAGAGTTGCGCTTGCAAAGTTGGCAAATGGGGCGGACTTTGGTCAGGTTGCTGCTGGATTTGCGTGAAGCGAAGCTATCCCGCAGGGAATCGCCCGTTGCTTCTGGGTTAACAACAATTGTAAAAGATTTGGTGGAATTGGGCGGCAATCCGTGCAATTTTGCGATCGGCTTTGGCATTGCCGCCGCCAACTGGCAGATTGAAGAGGAAGCGGCCGTGTTAGGATATTTGTACAGTTGGGCTGCCAATTTGGCGAGTGCGGGCGTGAAACTGATTCCCCTTGGTCAAACAGCCGGTCAACAGTTACTGTTAGATTTGCAGTTTCAAATTAGCTGTACGGCGCAAGAAGTTTTAAAATTAGAAGATGATGACCTTGGTAGTTGCAGTTGGGGATTAGGACTGGCTAGCATGGCGCACGAAACTCAGTACACTCGCTTGTTTAGGAGTTGAAAATAGGAAGAAGGAAGAAGGAAGAAGGAAGAAGGAAGAAGGAAGAAGGAAGAAGGAAGAAGGAAGAAGGAAGAAGGAAGAAGGAAAAAACTATGCCCAACCAATGCCCGATGCTCGATGCCCGATGCCCGATGCCCGATGCCCAATTACCAAAATAATTATGAGTGCTTTTCGTGTAGGAATTGCTGGGCCAGTTGGTTCGGGGAAAACTGCTTTATTGGATGCTTTGTGCAAGGCGCTGCGGCAGCAATACCAGATTGCGGTTGTGACTAATGATATCTATACTCAGGAAGATGCCCAGTTTTTGGTTCGGAGTCAAGCTTTAGAGAGCGATCGAATTTTGGGCGTAGAAACGGGAGGCTGTCCCCACACAGCCATCCGCGAAGATGCTTCTATTAACTTAGTAGCTATAGAAGAGTTAGAACACAAATTCACTGATTTAGATTTAGTATTTGTCGAAAGCGGCGGCGATAACTTGGCGGCAACATTTAGCCCGGAGTTAGTAGATTTAACAATTTACGTAATCGATGTCGCTGCGGGCGATAAAATTCCACGCAAAGGCGGGCCAGGAATTACTAAATCTGATATGTTGGTAATTAATAAAACAGACCTCGCACCTTATGTAGGAGCAGATTTAGGCGTGATGGAACGGGACGCGAAAAAAATGCGCGGCGACAAACCTTTTGTTTTTACTAACTTGAAGACAAAGGAAGGATTAGAATCGGTAGTTAACTTTGTTAAGTTAAATATGGCATAGATTGAGAAAATATAGTATAATGTAAATAAAGTGACACGGCTCGCAATTACCCGTGAAAACGTCTCCAGACAAATATAGTCTGCTTGAGTCGCGGGAGTGTCAAAAAAATCTCGTTCTAGTTTTGCCGTTTAATGACTACCAAGTAAGTTATGCTGAGTTGTTATGATGCAGCCGAATACTTTTTGGCTCAGGCAAGTGAAGATGCTGGCGATCTGATATCTAATCTCAAGCTTCAGAAATTGGTTTACTATGCTCAAGGCTTTCATTTAGCTTTGTACGATGAACCGCTATTTCCTGAAGCCATAGAAGCATGGACTCACGGGCCCGTTGTTCCTGATTTGTACCGTCACTATAAAAAGTATGGTACTGGTGCAATTCCATGTCCAGAATATATAAACTTTTCGATTTACGACGAAAAAACTAAGAGCCTGCTTGATGAAGTTTACTCTGTGTTTGGGCAGTTTGCTGCATGGAAGTTAAGCAACATGACACACGAAGAATATCCCTGGAAACTTGCTGCTCAAAATAGCGGAAAAATTACTCATCAATCCCTGAAAAAATACTTCAAGACTCAACTCAATTGTGAAGAAGCATCTTAAGGCAAATCAACGCCAAGAAAAAGGGAAAAGGATTTCACCTAGAGAAATTGTTGATTTACCGCCAGAGCAGGAGTCACCTCTATTTTCTTTGCGATACATGAATAAAGATTACTCTCTTTCTCAATGCACAAAAGATGAAAAGGCTGCTTTTGCAGATACGCTCTACAAATTAAATCAGCTTACCTGGAGTGAGATTAATGCTTCTCCCCGTCACGGATTGGGCTACGAGAAGATAGCCCGCAGTTCCATTAGAGCACCTATTCCCAGCCATCTTAAGGATGATGTAAATTTTATTGCTTTTCGGTTTTGCGGGAAGGCTCCGATGGTTGGTTATCGGGATGGGGCTGTGTTTTATGTTATTTGGTTGGACAGGGGTTTTACGCTTTACCCTCATTAAAAAGAACTCGTTAAATTAGTGGCGGTGTCCAATTTTCGCTACCGCACCACCAATTCCCTGACCAAATTTGCCAAACGTTCTGTACTGTCTCTCACGGCTAATTCCGAAGCAGCTTGAGACATTTTTGCCAAATATTCCGAATCTCTTAACAAATACAACACTTTGCTTTGCAATACCTCTGCTGTTAGTTCGCTTTGACGGAATACCACGGCGGCACCGACTTTAGCAAATACTTCCGCATTAAATCTTTGGTGGTCGTCAGCGGCGTGAGGAAAAGGAATTAAAATAGAAGGTACTCCCGTCACTGCTAATTCTGTCAGAGCACTCGCGCCCGATCGACTAATTGCTAAATTTGCTCGCTGCAACAAACTCGCCACATTGTCGTAAAAGGGCATTGACAAATATTGCTCGTGTTTCAAACTCTCAGCATCCGGGTCATTATTTCCGGTGAGGTGAACCACCCAAGCACCGGCATCAAACCAAGCCGGAGCACACTCGCGCACTAACTGATTGACTGCGACAGCACCTTGAGAGCCACCCATGACTAAAATAACAGGTACGCTGTCAGGAATTGGCAAATTTAGAGGTTGGCGAGTCAGGAATTGCGATCGCACCGGCGTACCAGCAACCACCGTTTTAGCGCGGGGTAAATGCTGGGCTGCTGCTTCAAATCCGATCGCCACAGCAGTGCACAAAGGACTAAACCAGCGCGTCACCTTCCCCGGAATGGCATTAGATTCGTGGAGAATCACCGGCAAACCCAAAGAACGGGCCGCCAGAATTGCCGGTGCTGCGATGTAACCGCCAGTAGTAAAGACTCCCTGAAAATTTCCCGCTTTGAGCAACTTCCGCACATGAAGGATCGAGCCGACGAGTCCGCCCAAAATTCGCACTGTACCGAGTCCAAATCGCTGCTGAAAGCCTTCAACGGCGATCGTGTGGAGGGGGTAAAGGGATGAAACTAACTCGGTTTCCATGCGGTCTGGGACTCCTAGCCATTCGATCTGACAGTCGTTCAACTGACTAGCGGTGGCGATCGCAGGAAATAAATGTCCACCAGTGCCGCTAGCTGCAACCAACAACCGGAGGGGGGCTTTTGTCAAGGTTTTTGTTTCTTTTACAAGTACAAGTTCCACAGGTCGATCAATTTTATATTTGAGGTTTTAGATTATTATGCTTATTATTCCGGCAGTTTCAGCCAATTTTCAATCAGCAATCTAAAATTAGATTGTGCTGTGTCCGTCCTTCCGTTGTCAGTTTTCGTTGCAGGCGAACAGTTGCCCGCGCCACGACTCCTGACAAATAACCAAATTATCACCTAATGCGTAATTTTTTGAATTTAGTGCCAAGTGCATCTCAGTATTTTTCCAGCCGTCGGGACGAAAAAGCCGATCCTCTTCGAGGGCTGCGCCAACGGGCGATCGTTTTTGGCTTTAACTGCGGGCAGTCGATCGCTCAAATGTTGTTATGTTTAACAGTGGTAAGTGCTGGCGTGCTGCATCCGAGTGCCGTAAGAGCGATCGGTGCGATCGCCGCGACTCCCCAAACGATCGCCCAAACCCCTGCAAATGCGCCCGCCCCACTCACAAAAGTGCTAACAGAAATTGACGCAGCGGCCAATCGGCGCGATGTCAAAGCAGTCATGGCATTTTACAGTCCGAGTTTCACTCATTCTGATGGCTTAAACACCCAAAGCATGGCAAAAGCCCTCACCCAACTCTGGGAGAGATATCCGAGTTTAAATTATCGCACCGAGATCAAATCTTGGAAAACCGAAGGTAGCGCGATTCTCGCAGAAACCATAACTACAATTGCCGGCACTCAAAAAAAGGATGGCAGAGAATTAACTCTCAAAGCTACCATCCGTTCCCAGCAGCGCTTTGAAGGTGAAAAAATAGTTAGTCAAGAGATTTTAGCAGAACAAACTCAGCTTAGTTCTGGCAATAATCCTCCCACAATTGAAGTAAATTTGCCGGAGCAAGTTAAGGTAGGCGAAGATTACTATTTTGATGCCATTGTACGAGAGCCGATCGGCGATGATATTTTAATAGGGACTGTTTTGGAGGAACCCATTACCGAAAAAACCTTTTTTAATCCCTCAGAAGTCGAGCTAGAGTTGCTAAATGCCGGGGGAATTTTTAAAGTAGGTAAAGCTCCGGCTACGCCAGAAAATCGGTGGGTTTCAGCAGTTTTGATGCGACAAGGCGGAATTGCAACAGTTAGTGTGCGATTGCGGGTAGTCAAGTAATAAAATAGGTGTTATGGGCATGGGGCATGGGGCATGGGGCATGGGGCATGGGGCATGGGGCATGGGGCATGGGGCATGGGGCATGGGGCATGGGTAATGGGTAATGGGTAATGGGTGATTGGTGATTCGTGATTAGTAAGTGGTATAAGCTGTTGTGCATTTAATTTGTATGTTGAGGGCGGGCTCTCCTGCCCAACCCCTACTCCCCACAAGAGGAAATTTTTATTTTACTATGCAATTTAAATGCGGATTAGCTTAGCGGTTATTAGTCACAGGAGATACATATTTGAAGAAAAAAATCTCATTAAAGGAATTAAAGATACCTCACTATAGCCATAAAGGCTATAGCAAATAACAACTAACAAATAACAAAACTAACAAATAACCAATGACAACCGTCAACAGCCAACAGTCAACAGCCAACAGTCAACTGACAACTGACAAAAAATGATTTCTATCCAAAACCAAATTGTTTTCATTACAGGTGCGAGTAGCGGTATCGGAGCAGCCTGTGCCAAGATATTCGCCAAAGGTGGAGCCAAACTAATTTTAGCAGCCCGCCGTCTTGAAAAGCTCGCTCTACTAGCAAACGAACTTGTAGAAACAAAATCCATCGCATCGGCGAACGAGATTTATTTGCTAGAATTGGACGTGCGCGATCGCCCTCAAGTTGAATCGGCGATAGCGGCGCTTCCCGATGCCTGGAAAAACATCGATATTCTGATTAACAATGCGGGATTGAGCCGTGGTTTAGACAAACTGCACGAAGGCAACTTTCAAGATTGGGAAGAAATGATTGATACCAATGTTAAAGGCTTGCTTTACATGACTCGTGCGATCGTGCCGGGAATGGTAAGCCGAGGCCGCGGCCACGTAGTGAATATCGGGTCAATAGCAGGCCGCCAAGCTTATCCGAAAGGTAATGTTTATTGCGCTTCCAAAGCAGCAGTGAGAGCTATTTCTGAAGGGTTAAAACAAGACCTTTTGGGAACACCAGTGCGGGTGACGGAAATAGAGCCTGGTTTGGTGGAAACAGAATTTAGCAATGTCCGGTTTCACGGCGATTCAGAAAAAGCAAAAAATGTCTATCAAGGATTGACACCCCTGACTGCGGACGATGTGGCCGATGTCGTGTATTTTTGCGCGACGCGATCGCCCCACGTCAATATTAGCGAAATCTTGCTAGTTCCGACAGACCAAGCTAGTGCAACTCTGGTTCACCGAAAAGAGTTTTGAGTTTTTAGTGGTAAGTGTCCGGATTGCGCTGGAATTCTCAGGAAGCTTAATTGGTAGATGCACCCTGATTAATTAACTCCCGACCAATTTTGGCCGGGTTTTTTTTTGCGATCGCCCGCCCTCGCCACAAATTCTCCTAAATTCTGCCAAAGTGTCCTGAAAGAGGTGCTGTGAAGCCGGAGACTAAATTAGTAGATACACCCTGATTAATTAACTCCCGACCAATTTTGGCCGGGTTTTTTTTTGCGATCGCCCGCCCTCGCCAGAAATTCTCCTAAATTCTGCCAAAGTGTCCTGAAAGAGGTGCTGTGAGACGGGAGACTAAATTGGTAGATGCACCCTGATTAATTAACTCCCGACCAATTTTGGCCGGGTTTTTTTTGGCGATCGCCCGCCCTCGCCACAAATTATCCTAAATTCTGCCAAAGTGTCCTGAAAGAGGTGCTGTGAGACAGGAGACTAAATTAGTAGATGCACCCTGATTAAATAACTCCCGACCAATTTTGGCCGGGTTTTTTTTGGCGATCGCCCGCCCTCGCCAGCAATTATCCTAAATGCTGCCAAAGTGTCCTGAAAGAGGTGCTGTGAGACGGGAGACTAAATTAGTAGATGCACCCTGATTAAATAACTCCCGACCAATTTTGGTTTGGGGTTTTTTTTTGCGGTATTGACGGTGATGCTGAATAAAGTTTGAGGTTGTCCGGATTGCGCTGGAATTCTCAGGAAGCTTAATTGGTAGATGCACCCTGATTAATTAACTCCCCGCCAATTCTGGTTTGGGGTTTTTTTTTGGCGATCGCACCCCAAACCACGAATTTCCCCAAATTTTCCCAAACTGTCCCGAACAGGTGCACCTTGAACCGGAGACTAAATTAGTAGATGCACCCTGATTAATTAACTCCCGACCAATTTTGGCCGGGTTTTTTTTTGGCGTATTACAGCCAAAATCGCTAATTCTCAAATATTTTCCCAAACTGTCCGGAACAGATGCACCTCGAACCGGAGACTAAATTAGTAGATGCACCCTGATTAATTAACTCCCGACCAATTTTGGCCGGGTTTTTTTTGAGCGATCGCAGGCTAAGCCACAAATTCTCGCTAATTCTGCCACACTGTCCTGAAAGAGGTGATCTGAGGCCGGACATTAAATTAGTAGATGCACCCTGATTAATTAACTCCCGACCAATTTTGGTTTGGGGTTTTTTTTTGAGCGATCGCAAGCTGATTCACAAATTATAGGAAATTCTGCCAAAGTGTCCTGAAAGAGGTGATGTGAGGCGGGACATTAAATTAGTAGATGCACCCTGATTAATAAACCCCAGCCAATTTTGGCCGGGGTTTTTTTTGCTCGAAAGCTGGATTAGTCGATCGACCTACAACACTTCAAAAGACTGCACCTCAAGCACCGGGCCGATCATAGCAAAAGTCATCACATCCTTACGCACTTCACCTTTAACACTGACTTTTAAACCAGCTTTTTTCAACTCAGAAGAAGCATTCTTAAGTTCGTAAGTTTCGCCATCTTCGCCCACCAAAGCCCAAGTGCCCGGGCCAAATCCTTTGCGTTCAATTACACCCTTGACAGTAATACTCATGCCGATCGCACCTCTGTTTTAATTGCTAAACGCGCCAGTCCGAAACACAGAAAAGCATTGACAATCAAGAATGTTTGTGCTACCAAACCTGTGCCCAATCCCCAGACTGCGGGAGACACAAAAGCATTCACCGCTAAACTGCTGGCAAAACCGATCGAAATTGCGATCGCGATCCACTTCCACTGTTGATGTCCCAACAGCAAAGCAATCAAAATCCCAGGAACCAAAACGCTAGCAAAAAAGGGATTCAGCATACTGCTGCCATTAATTGCGCCGCCGAGTTCGGGAATAGAACTGCCCATCACCCGCAGCGGCCACTGCGGCAAGTCAAATACAAACAAGTTCCGCAGGAAAAAGAACCCTGAACTACCAGCCATCAAGCCGCCGGAAAAGCCCCAAGTCCACTGGAACGGAAAATAATTCCGCAAAAAGAAAGCCAGCAGGTAAGAACCGAGCACCATTGCAATTTTAGGCAACAGGGCGACTGCACCGCCGTCAATCCAAAAGCGGGGGTTGAGATAGCCGTTATCGCGCAGCCAGCGGAAGAAATCGCGGAAGTTGATTTGTCCGCGTTGGGCTAGCTGAACTGCTGCGGCTGCGTCTAGGTGTCCTGAACCAAAATGGTTTAACGGATCTTCAGTGACAGTTCGCGAGGATTGCAAGAGTACGCTGCGAATTTCGTCTGGTTCTGTGATGCCGGAAGCCTTGACAAGGGCTGCAACGGCGGCAACGTGGGGAGAAGCCATGCTAGTGCCTTGGTAGCCCTCAAAGACTTCGGCGCCGGTTTCCGGGTCGATCGTACTTTGCAGGATTTTGCCCATTTCAGAACCGCCGGGGGCTGCAATGTCAACCCCTGCGCCGAAATTGGAGTAAGAGGCTTTTTCCTCGTCGGGGCCGAGGGCGGAAACGCCGATGACGTGGGGATAGCGGGCGGGATAGGAAGCGGAACTGTCGCCGGAGTTGCCGGCGGCTGCGATGATGACAACGCCTTTAGAGTGGGCGTAGTCGATCGCCTCTTCCATTAACTGACTTTCACCGCCGCCACCTAAACTCATGTTGATGACATCTGCGCCGTTGTCAGCAGCAAATTTAATTGCTTCGGCGATGTCGGAAACCGTGCCACCACCGCTGCCGCTTAACACTTTTAGCGGCATTAAAGCTGCTTCGTAGGCGATGCCCGCAACGCCGTAATTGTTGTTAGTTGATTGGGCGACAGTACCTGCGACGTGAGTACCGTGGCCGTTGTCATCGTAGGCTTGGGCGCGATCGTTTACAAAGTCGTAGCCCGGTACAAATTTGGTTTCTTTTAAGTCAGCGACTGGAGTAATACCCGTGTCAATTATCGCTACTGTTGTGCCGCTGCCTTTGGTTTCGTTCCAGGCAGATTCTACATTGATGCTGCGGAGATTCCACTGCTTGGTATACATGGGGTCGTTGGGAATCTCGAAAGCGCTGTAGACAAAGTTCGGTTCAATGTATTCGGTATCTTTAGCCAAATTTGATTTTCTCAGGGCGTTTAGCAAAGTGCGATCGCCCTTAACTACATATACATTGTCGCCCGCTGAGAATTCGCTGTTGAGTTGCGGTGCGACTTGGTACTGTTGGGCGATCGCCTTTACTTGCTGGGCGATGTTGGCATTACCGACATCTTCGCGGAAATCCAGCACAATCGAGTCGTAAGTGCCTTGAGTAGCAAGTCCTGGGAAATTAGAAATCGCCCAGCCGAGACCGATTAAAAATAAGCACAGAAGGAAAAACTTTTTCATTGCCGATCGTCCGTTTAGGGAAGGCGTGTTCACCACAATAACCCAAATTTCACCGCCAGCGCCAGTTTTCCTTGCTGCGACTTGTGGGGTTCTCGCACGCGGGCGTTTGGTAGTTTTCGGCGGTGGCTGTTGCTAGATCAAAAATTGCTCTAATTTCTAGTTGAAATTGCAGAGCAAGTTTTAGGAGTTCAATTAATTGTATCATTAGAGAAGATGAGAAACAGAACAAGCGACTATTTTCAACAAGGGTATTGCATGGAAAGAGGTTTAATGTGGCTGCCGCTGCTGGCAATTTTTATTGGGCTAGCTTGGGCTGGATGGAACGAGTATCAAAAGCTGGAAGCGTATCGCGTCTGGGCCGAACAATTCGCTAAAGCCAAGTACGATATTTATGCTGTACTCGGTCAGCAAGAAGACAGTTTAACTTGGGGAAAACCTACTCGCAGCGGGCCGGTAAATTTGCAAACTTTTTCTTTAAAAGACGTGCAGTCGCTGCGGTTGTTAGTCAACTCTCAGGCAGTTGATTTAGAGTCACCGCCGAATTCGGGAAATCCAATCGCCCTTGAATTTTTGTTGAAAGATGCTGCTGCGGTGCAGGTTCCTTTTACAGAAATTCCTCTAGCGACTAAATGGGGAAAACACTTGCAGCAAGAATTGCAGCGCTTTAGGTAAAAACACTCTCCGGCTGGGCAGCGTATCAGATAGGAACTCGGCTACTTGAAATTACAAAAGTCTGTAAAACTGGTAGTAGAAATAGAACTTAGGCAACAACTCCTTTGAACTGCCATCTATAGGAGTAAAGTACGCACGGATCACCCGGAGGACATGAGTTATTGCAGTAAGTAATAGGAGTAGTGTTCCCGTGCTTAGCCCGCTCGTGTTCCGTGCGTACCTTACAGTTCAAGTTATTGACCGTAAGCATCCAGGATACAAGCCCCCGGATTCATCCGTCCAGAAATAAAAAACCTTTATCCGATGAAACTTGCCCCCCGAATTTATCTGTGGGGTCAATGCTTTAATCTAAAATCTAAAATCTAAAATCTAAAATCTAAAATCGATTGACCCGCGCGTCCTAAAACAGCTAAATTGCCAGCCCCCCAATCTGCGGAATGCAAACACAAGAATTTTTACAGCGCTATCAACAGGGAGAGCGCAACTTTGGTCACATAGACCTCAGTGGCGCTAGTTTAAGCGGTGTTAACCTGCGAGAAATAGACCTCACTGGTGCTAACTTGACCGGTGCTAATTTGAGCTGGTCTTTTTTGAGCAATGCCAAGTTGATAGGGGCTTGTTTGCGGCGCGCGGATCTCCGCAGTGCGGGGCTGGCTGGGGCGAATCTGAGCGGGGCAAATTTGAGCGGGGCAAATCTTGCTAAAGCCGATTTGCGCCTTGCTTGTTTGGAAGCGGCAGAACTCAATTGGGCCACGTTCCCCGAAGCGGATTTGGGCGGTGCTAATCTTCAAGCAGTTAAATCTGACCAGATTAATTTTGCTGGGGCTAAACTCGACGGCGCGAAGTTGATGGAGGCGGAATTGATGGAGGCGAATCTCAACCGCGCCAGTCTTGTTGGTGCTAATTTAACGGGTGCTAATTTGCGGGAAGCGCATTTGGTGGAAGCGAATTTGCGATCGGCAATTTTAATCGGTGTAAATTTGATTGAAGCTGACTTGAATGGCGCTCAAATGCGATCGACAAATCTGACAGGCGCTGACTTGCACCGAGCTGTGCTGGCGGGGGCGGATTTGACTGAGGCGGTGCTGGATAACGCTGATTTGAGTCGAGCTAATCTGGCGGGTTCTTATTTATTGAAAGCGAGTTTTAAGAAGGCACTTTTGCTGCGAGCTAACCTGCAAGGAGTGTATTTGCTGCGGGCAGATTTGAGCGAAGCTAATTTGCGAAGTGCTGATTTGCGGAAAGCTGATTTGAGCGGCGCTTATTTGATGGATGCGATGTTGGGTGAGGCAGATTTAAGAGAAGCTTGTTTGATTGAGTGCCGTTTGATTCGGACTAATTTGGAGGGGGCGCAGCTTACGGGTTGCTGCATTCAAAATTGGCAAGTTCAAGATGTCGATCTGTCGAGAGTTGACTGCAGCTATGTTTTTACTGAGTTTGATTATACTGCGAAAGTTGCGGCAAATCGCTTTCCGGTCGATCGCGATTTTGAGTCGGGGGAATTGGGGCGACAGCATCAAGAGGACAGTTCTACTGTGAAGGTGTTCTTTGCTGAATCTCCTAATTGGGAGGCTTTGGTTTTTACGCTGCGTCGGGTGGAGTTGGAAAGCCGTGAACTCAAATTGAATGTTCAATTTTTTGAGTCTGCAGGAGAACAAAATTTACTGAGGCTGAGCGCGAACCGTTTGGTCAACGGCAAGATTTTGGGCGATCGCATTTTGGAGCTTTATCCAGATATGTTGGAAAAGGTTTTAGCCAAGGGCGCTCAAATTTTGAGTTTGCTCGACTTGGCTGTTCCTAGTAACAATGCGGAGCCGACTCACAAGGAGGCGTTGCTCAGAAGACAGGAAATCTACCAGCGAATGGTGCGCCAAATTTCGTTTATTTTGATGTCTCAGACGCCGGATAAATTCTCCGAAAGCGTGCAGCGGCTGTTGGATTATTTGAAGCAGCAAGGTATCCCGACAGAGCAGATTCAAAAGAAAGTCATCAGTCAGGCGATCGTGCAGCGGGCGAAGCAAGACCCGGTGTTTCGGGAACAGTTGCTGACGTGGCAGAAAACGGCGTCCGATCGCGTTCGCTGTTCGATGATGGGGGAAGCGGTGCGGTATGCCATCACCCTTTTGATCGATTATTAACAGTTAATTGTTAAAACTTGAAGCCGGCGGCCCGCTAAAGCCCGCACTTGCTCTTCTGCGTCGGAAACTGCAAGCCTCGTGCAGCGGGGCAAGCAATACCAAGTTTTTCGGGAACATTTGCTTTGGTGGGAGAAAACGGCTTCGGATTGCGATCGATGTTCGGTAATGGGGGTAGCGGTGCCCTTTTGTGGGAATGAATACACACAAAATCTTACCCCCATTAAAAATCCTCCCACCGTATCTCGATTTAACTGTCCGCTTGATTAGGATATAGTTCAGTTTCCTCCTTCAAAAGCTTACACAACTTATCCAAATCTTTCTTACTGTGTTCAATCAGTTTTTCAGCTCGCTCCTCAAGGTGATCAATATTACTGGGACTTGCATTGTCCATTTGATCCTGACCATTCTCCCTACTCAATTGAAGTTGAAAACGATAGTAGTTTCGGTTATTGTCTTGGTCTCCTTTAGTCTCCATTAGCTGATCGAGCTGAAACGCAACTGATTCGCTTTGACCATCGAAAACAACGTTAAGTAAGGGAAGTGCCCATTTGATTTGTCCCCAATTTTTTGCATCTTTATACTTATACCTCCTAGTTACTGAGCCAGTACCCAAAGAAACAACAAGGGTATCCTTACGGTGTAGTTCTTCCTTAGTCTTTCTCTTGTAAGAAATCATCGCCTCCATCATTGCAAGTGAGGAAGGATTATTTGCAAAAACTCCACCGTCTACCAAAGCGTAATATCCCTCATCGGTATTATGTCCCGTTTCGAGTTTGTAGGGTGGAAAGAATGTCGGTGCAGCAGAAGTTGCCATTGCTGCCTCCCACATTTTGAATCCGCTACATACTTTGCGGCTATGAATACTGTTGGGTTCCTCTGCGTCCGGATTGCTTGTAAAAAAAACTGGTGCTCTCAGTTCGATATCATAGCTCGGTATGAAAATTTCTCGTAATGCATCTTCAACCTTAGCTTCACCTAGAAGATCCTTTAAAACTTCTTGCTTACCTTTTGGGTTGTGCGTGGGTTGTAGCAAATCATCAACATCCCCAATAATATTCTCCTTAAAAACCTTTTGTCCATATTTGCGATAGAAATTTACAAGTTCGGCAGCGGTATACTCTGGCTCATTATTGATGCTAGAGTCTGAGTTCTTTCTAGTTAAACCTAGTGCTAAAATTCCTCCGGTTGAAGTGCCTGCAATAAAATCAAACATTGTTGCTATGCGTTTTCCTGTGCGCTCTTCAATGTAGTTGAGAACGATCGCAGGAATAATACCCCGAATCCCACCACCATCAATTGAGAGAATTCTTCTCTTAAATTTAGTACCCATTACACGTACTCCTTTAGATATTGCTTAAATGGTCAATACGAATGAAACTAAGAACTGGTTGCTCCGGCGCAAACTATCTTTTAGACCAAAGCAAATTCATATACCATCAAAAAAGGTAATCATCCGGATAACCGCAGCAGATATCAAAAAAGACGATTGTTTCTAATTACCAGTCTTGGCTGCGTAGCCGGCGACCCGCTAAGGCCCGCACTTGCTCTTCTGCGTCAGAAACTGCAAGCGATCGCAACAACGGCACAACTCCCGGATTTTCGGGATAATGTTCAATAATCGCTTCGAGCGCTGTAAATCTGGGATTGTAAGGAAAAGAACCGTTTTGATTGTCAGGATCGCTCAAAGCTCGATCGCGCAAAAACTCAAACATTCCCGGCTCGTCTTTCCATCCCCGCATTAACTCTACCAGGGCGATCGCCCGCACCTGCGAATCTTCATCCTTTTGAGCTCTACTTTTGAGCCACTCGAAAGTTTGAGACTGATTTGTTCGCCCCCGGGCTAACTTTTGCAAAGCGATTTGCCTGACAGCGGGACTCTCATCGCCCTCTGCTTGAGCCTCCAGCAGCATCCAAGTTTCAGGATTGTCTGGCCAGTTGTAAGCGAGTTCAAGCACGGCTGCTTGCCGCACCAGCGCTTCCCCAGAATCGAGCTGAATTTTCAGCCAAGACAAGGTTTCCGGGTCGTCGGGCCACCCTCGCACGATCGATCGCACCAGCACGCTCAGCAGGTGAGAATCATGCTCCAACTCTACCCGGCTTTTGAGGAAAGGCAGCGTTTCGCCCCGGTGAGACCAGCGTTTTGCGATCTCTTCCACCGCAGTTTCTCGGACGTTGAGGTGTCTGTCTGACGCGGCGAGATTTTGCAACCAGCCAAAGACTTCGAGACTTCCTGACGCCAGTGCGGCGACAGCCTCCACTACTACTTGCCGCACAGTCCAGTAATCCTCGGAATCAGCTATTTTTTGCAGCAGGGGCAGGGTTTCTGGGTGGTCGGGCCAACCTGCGGCTATCTGTTGTAGGGCTATTTCGCGCAGGTCGGCGTCGCGATCGCCCAATGCTATATTTTTCAAAAAAGTCAGAGTTTCGGGGTTCCCGGCCCAGCCAGAGGCTATTGCTTGCACTGCTGAGCGCCGGACGCTCGAACTCGCGTCGGACTCGGCTTTAGTCTTCAGCAGCGGGTAAATGTCAGGTTCGTCGGGCCAGTGCGAAGCCAATTCTTCTAAGGCTGCTGTCCGCACTTCTTTACTGCTGTCGGATTCGGCTAGGGTTTTCAGCAGCAGGCCAACGTCGGCTGCGGCGGGCCAGCCCGCTGCCAACTCCCGCACCGCTACGGTTCGCAGGATAGAACTTCCTGTCTGGGCAAGGTTTTTGAGCAGGGAGGCCGTGCCTAAAAGGCTGTGCCAACCTCTGGCTATTGCTTGCCACGCTGCGACTCGCACTCCCAAATTTTCGTCGGATTCGGCGGCGGTTCTCAGCAGCAGCAAGGTATCTGTGCGATCGGGCCAATTAGAGGCCAATTGTTCGAGTGCTGCGGTGCGAACTGCGGGACTTTGATCTGACTGAGCCAGGGCAGTCAGCAGCGGCCAGGTATCGCTCGTGTCTGGCCAACCACAAGCCATTTCTCGCACACAGGTCGATCGCACTGCCCAGCTTGGATCGGATTTGGCGAGTTTTTTGAGCATCAGGTAAATTTCTGGCTGATCTGGCCAACCACGGGCTATTGCTTCGACTGCTGTGGATCGGACTTCGCCACAGTCGGTGGAGTGAGCGAGTATTTTCAGCCAGGGCAGGGTTTGCGGGTCGTTTTTCCAAGTTTGGGCGATCGCCGCGATCGATCGATTGCGAATTTGATAAGTTTCCTGCAATTCTTGAGCGCTTTGATAAAGAATCAGGAAACCCGTACCGTATTGCGATAACTTTTTTAAAGCGTTTAACAGTTTTTTGGCTGTTTTTTTATTAACATCATTTTTAACTTTTAACAGGCATTGCGCTGCTAAAAACAAATTAATAAATTTTTCTTGTTGACCGTTCTGATCTGTGAGATATTCTATAATTTGGCTCGCTGTTTCTTTGTCGAGCTTAGCTGCAATTTCTCTGAGAACTTCGTGCAAAGATTCGTCCCGCCAGTGCTGGCCGAAAACTTGTATGTTGAGTTCGCCCCAAGTCAGTTGACCGATTTTGAGTTGGGCATGGATTAACTCTGCTACAGTCTGGGGATTATTTTCGGAAACAAGTTTTTTTAACAACATACCGATACCCTGCTCCCTGAAGTTTGTTTGCATTGACAATCATTGCATCAGCTCGGATATTAGTTGAGATTTTTTTGAGCGAGCGTGGAGTATGGAGCCAATCGACTCTATTTTATACGAAAAATACTGAGTCGGGAGGGCCCCAACGCAAAATCCGCCAGCACCCACAGGAATGTTAGGTGGTGGCGGATGGCGATCGAACAATTAAGCCGCTGAATCTAACTAACAGCTACTTGGACGCGATCGGCTACAACCCGAACCGCAAAAGTAGGAATCTTTACCGTTTCATCATCCAGACATTGCCCGGTAGTGAGACTAAAGTTTTGCTTGTAAATGGGAGAAGCAACTTTGAGAGTGCCGTTGCGATCGCCCACAATTCCCCGCGACAAAACAAAAGCTTTACTAAACGGGTCGTAATTGCTAAGCGCATAAACTTCATCTCCGTTTCCCACTCGGAAAATCGCCACTTGTTCGCCTTTAACTAAAGCGCAAACTCCAGTATAAGGGGCGATCGCATCCAGAGAACACACATCTACCCAAGTTGTTACTGTATCGGAAACTTGTAATGATTGAACCATCTTCTTTTCCTGTTATTTTACTTCAATCTCGTTCCCAGTCTCCGGCTGGGAACGTAGGTTTCGAGGCTCTGCCTTGCCTCGCGGCAGGAGGCAGAGCCTCCCGGAATTCATTCCCAGGCAGAGCCTGGGAACGAGATTAATACTCTTGTCCCCCCTTATTAAGGGGGGCTAGGGGGGATCGATTATTCCGAAACTCCAGCCAGAGCCTTTTCATGTTCGTTAGCCGGCCGCGTTTGTCCCCGTTCCGCAACACGAACAATACTCGGATCAGGCAAATCGGAATTCACAAAATGCTGGAACCGCTGCACCTTTTGGGGGTCTTCAATCGTCGTTTTCCACTCACATTGATAAGTATTCACTAAATGTTCCATCTGCGCTTCTAATTCAGCACAAATGCCCAGAGAATCCTCAATTATTACCTGTTTCAAGTATTCAATCCCGCCCTCAAGTTTGTTCAACCAAGTAGCAGTGCGTTCCAATCTGTCGGCCGTGCGGATGTAGAAAACCAAGAATCGATCGATATACTTAATCAGCGTTTCCTTATCGATATCCGTCGCCAGCAAAACCGCGTGCTGTGGCTTAATGCCACCGTTGCCACACACGTACAAATTCCAGCCGTTTTCCGTCGCAATTATCCCAAAATCCTTGCTTTGAGCTTCCGCGCATTCGCGAGTACAACCAGAGACAGCAGATTTGAGCTTGTGGGGCGATCGCAAACCACGATACCGCAATTCAACTTCGATCGCCAAACTCGTTGAATCCTGCACCCCAAAGCGGCACCAAGTGCTACCAACACAAGATTTTACAGTACGCAGAGCCTTACCGTAAGCGTGTCCAGACTCAAATCCCGCATCAATCAACCGACGCCAAATATGCGGCAATTGATCCACACGAGCTCCAAACAAATCAATCCGTTGCCCGCCAGTAATCTTAGTATAAAGCCCAAAATCCCTGGCAACTTCTCCCAAAACAATCAACTTATCGGGAGTGATTTCTCCCCCCGGTATTCGCGGCACCACCGAATAAGTACCATCGCGTTGAATGTTGGCCAAAAAGTAATCGTTCGTATCTTGTAAACCGACATGAGACTTCTCTAAAATATGGTCATTCCAAGTAGAAGCCAACATCGAACTAACAGCAGGCTTGCAAATTTCGCAACCCTTACCTTTGCCGTGTCTTTCAATCAACTCCTCAAAGGTTTTAATCTCTTGAGAACGCACTAAATGGTACAATTCTTGACGAGAATATTCAAAGTGTTCGCAAAGATTATTTTTGACTGCAAACCCAGCTTTTTTCATCTCCGACTTGAAGATATCAGTCACCAAAGGCACGCAGCCGCCGCAGCCCGTCCCCGCTTGAGTGCATTTCTTGACGCTGGCAACATCGGTTAAATTATGCTCGCGAATCGCTGCACAAATCTGCCCTTTGGTAACATTATTGCAAGAACAAATTTGAGCAGAATCCGGCAAACTGTCTACTCCAAAACCTGCCGGAGCTCCCCCTTCTCGCGGTGGCATCAACAAATCTTCGGGATGCGGCGGCAGAGCAATTTCATTTTGCATGAATTGCAGCAAAGTGCCGTAAGCCGAAGCATCTCCTACGAGAATTCCGCCTAAAATCCGGCTGCCATCTTGATTTAAAACTAATTTTTTGTAAATGCCTTGGAATGTGTCAGCAACAACAATTTCTTTAGCATCGCCCGACTTGGGAAAAGGCTCTCCAAAACTAGCGACATCCACTCCCAATAATTTGAGTTTAGTGGACATATCTGCACCTGTAAAAGTGCTTGTGGGACGGGCATCTTGCCCGTCATCCGCTACACGGCTCAAAATATCTGCCGCTACGCTTGCCATTGTATACCCAGGCGCAACTAAGCCATAGATGCGATTTTGATACAGGGCGCATTCTCCGATCGCATAAATGTCAGGATCGGAGGTTTGGCAGCTATCATTAATCAAAATGCCACCGCGTTCTCCTACTTCTATACCGCAACTTCTAGCAATTTCGTCGCGGGGGCGAATGCCAGCAGAAAAGACAATCATATCTGTTGCCAATTCCGAACCGTCAGCAAACAGCATTTTAGTAACTTTGCCATCTTCGCTAACAATTTCTGTTGTAGATTTGCTGGTGTGAACCGAAACCCCCAACTCTTCTATTTTGCTGCGGAGAATTGCACCGCCAATTTCGTCAACTTGCACGGGCATCAGCCGCGAGGCAAACTCAACAACGTGAGTTTTTAGACCCATATTTTGCAGAGCATTAGCACACTCTAGACCTAACAAACCGCCGCCAATCACTACGCCTGTTTTGCAATTTTTAGCGTAATCTGACATCGCTTCCAGGTCGTCAATTGTTCGGTAAACAAAAGTTCCTGTAGCGTCTTTGCCTTTAATTGATGGCACAAATGGATAGGAACCGGTCGCGAGAACAATTTTGTCGTAGGGAACTTCTAAACCGTTGGCTGAAGAGACTATTTTGTGTTCCCGGTTAATGGCGACTGCTTTGTCGCCAATGTGAATCTGGATGCCGTTTTGTTGATAAAATCCCGGTGCAACTAAAGATAAGTCTCCCGCTGTTTTGCCAGAGAAAAATCCGCTGAGGTTTACGCGATCGTAAGCAACGCGCGGTTCTTCACAAAAAGTAATTAAATTCCAGTGTTTGGCAGCATCCGAGCTGACCATTAACTCCAGGAACTTGTGACCTACCATGCCATTGCCGATTACAATGAGGTTTTTTTTGGCTGTCATTAGAATCTCTTTTATCCCGTTTATCAGTCGTTGGGTTAATTAATATAAGACTTTATTGTAAACTTTTGTACTTATATATACAAAAAATGGAGATTTATGCAATTGTCGAATACTCCCGATTGCATTTTTGCATGAGGTCTGCGATCGAGGTAAATACGGTGCTTCACCTAAGTCTTTTTGACAAAAGGATTAGTATTATACTAGGACGGACTCTAGACTTTTATAATTTTTAATTATTATTTAACTAACAAGCAGGAAGTCCCGCGCCAAAAATGGTACGAGTTGAGCGAGGGGATGAAAACGCCCAAATTAAGTGGGTTGAATGCCCACTTGATTTATAACTATTCTCGCATATCAGGAATTACTGTAGCATTAGCGCTGGGTAGTTCACGCTCCCATGCCCGAATACTGCTTCAAACCCTGCCGCCAAAGCCAGCGATTCCACACAAAAAATACCGCCGCCCAAGCCAACATCACCAACAAACCGCGGCCTACATCTACGGGTAATCCTATCAAGATTGAAGCGGGAAAATGAATCAAATAAGGAAAAGGCGTCCATAAAACTACTTCGCGCACGGGTGCGGGAAACACTTCTAGGGGCGCGACAAGTCCCGATAAAAATAGGTAAATTAGAAACCAGAATTGCTCGATCGCACTTGCCCTTTCCAGCCAAAAAGCAAACAGCGCAAAGGTATACTGTATCAAGAACCGCAAGCAAAAAGCCAAGACGATAACCAACAAAAACAGCAAAAACCTGCCCAAACTCGGCAGCCAAAAAGACTGCGGGTAAAGTGCAAAAAACAGCAGCACTAATCCGCATATAAACGGCAGCCTCGCAAACCTTTCGGAAACGTGAGATGCAAAGTGATGCCATACGGGATCGAGAGGCTGCAACAATCTATTAGATAGCTCGCCTTTCACTACTTGCTTTTCAAAATCCCAAATCACCCAAACTACATTTGTTTGCCTGACAATGAAAGCAGCTAAAAAATAACGGGCAAAGTCGATCGAATTCAGCCCAAATTGACCAGTTTCGGCCGCCTGCATCCAGACGCCCATCAATATAAACGGCAAAGCTCCCGACAGCGCCCACAAAAACAATTCCGCCCGGTATTCGAGCATATAAGCATAGTAGGTAACTAGCAAAGTTTTAGCAATTTTGATGGATTTTGTCATATCAATTGTAGATTTAATTTTTCGGTGTTAGCAACGGGCAAGATGCCCGTTCCACAAAACATTGAAACTTTAGTGGAACAGGCATCTTGCCTGTTCAATTTTTCGGTGTTAGCAACGGGCAAGATGCCCGTTCC
>NZ_JAUBTL010000040.1:0-17849 GCF_036702475.1 Microcoleus sp. D2_18a_B4 | reverse complement strand
AACATTGAAACTTTAGTGGAACAGGCATCTTGCCTGTTCAATTTTTCGGTGTTAGCAACGGGCAAGATGCCCGTTCCACACAACATTGAAACTCTCGTGGAACAGGCATCTTGCCTGTTCAATTTTTGGGTGTTAGCAACGGGCAAGATGCCCGTTCCACACAACATTGGAACTCTAGTGGAACAGGCATCTTGCCTGTTATGGAGAATGAAGCCAGCCAAAAACATTACACTTTTCCCGTGCGAAAAACTCGACCAATTACCTCTTCAATTGGCGGATCGGTAACAGTCAAATCTATCACGTCCAAGTCCGCCAAAATCTTCGCCACGCTCACCGTCAGCTCTTCCCTTTTAACCAAAAACCGCACCGATTGTCCCTCAATAGATTCTACCTCCCCGTAAGCAAAAGCACTATCTTTTGCCAGCGGCTTAGCTAATTTTACCTGAACTTCCCGATAAGGTGCAAACCTGTCGAGCAATCCGTCCAAACTGCCATCATAAACTAATTGCCCTTCATGGATTAACAAAACGCGCTTGCACAAAGCAGTAATGTCAGCCATGTAATGGCTCGTCAACAACACCGTTGCTTGATAGCGCTCGTTATATTCTCGCAGAAATTGCCTGACGCTAAACTGTGCGTTTATATCCAAACCTAAAGTCGGTTCATCTAAAAATAATACCTCCGGCTGGTGCAGCAGGGCCGCCATCAATTCAGCTTTCATGCGTTCGCCTAAAGAAAGCTTTCGTACCGGCTGATTTAACTTGCCTTCTAGTGACAGCATCTCTGTCAATTCTCCGACTCGCCGCCGATAATCTGCATCGGGAATTCCGTAGACAGCGGCATTGATTCGCAGAGAGTCAAGCACGGGTAAATCCCAGATTAACTGCTGTTTCTGCCCCATCACTAAGGTGATTTTTTGCAGAAAATCTGCTTCGCGACGGAAAGGAGTACGATCGCACACACTCACCGTACCCGCAGACGGATAAATCAAACCCGTCAGCATTTTCAGCGTAGTAGTTTTGCCCGCACCGTTAGCACCGAGAAACCCCACGACTTCCCCCGGTTCAATACTGAAAGAAACGCCCTCAACTGCTTTGATATTGCGGTAAGTGCGACTAAAAAAGTGTCGCACTGTTCCTTTAAGCCCCGGTTCTTTAATCGCTACCGGATAAACTTTGCTCAAGTCTTCAACTAAGATAATTGGCATCGGCTCAAATTTTAACTTTTATTTTAATCTAGGGTATTTCCATCAGGCTTGTGCCAAGATGGAGCAATCGAGCTGTCTAGTAGGGTGCGCCAGCGATTGCTCGATCGCGAGTGAGGAAGTAACTGTGTTCTGGCGCACCCTAATAAGCTGTAGAATATTGCACAATATCCATGCTCACATCGCATCAAGTTTACAAATATGGTACTCACACCAGATAATTCAGGCATCTCTCGTTTGGTAGGAGACAATTCTCCTGAAAATATTACACTTGCACCAGGACAACTTGCTAGTTTTCCTGGGGGACTTTGGATGGTGGGCGGCAATGATACTGTCAGGGGCTCGTCAGATGCAGAACGGATTTTCGGCAACGATGGTAAAGACAGTCTGTTAGGCGGTGTCGGCAATGATTCTATTTACGCCGGCAAAGATGATGACGATGTTTTGGGAGAAACTGGCGACGATTTCTTGACAGGAGATAGAAATAGCGATTTCCTTGATGGGGGTGCGGGAAATGATTTGCTGCGCGGAGGACAAGGTGTTGATTTGTTAGTGGGCGGAGACGGTAATGATACTTTAATTGGCGACAGAGATGTGGATATTTACCAAGGTGGTGGGGGGAGCGATGTATTTGTTTTTAGAGTCGATCAAGCGGGAATCCGAGTAGTCGGAATTGAAGTTCCTGACGCGGCAATTGTGGATTTTGATAAGTCTAGCGATTCGATTGGAATTAGTGTGGCATTTACCAGCAGCAATATCTCTTTGGAACAGGTAACTTATAGCTTGAACGATCCGAGACTGCTGCTGATCAATCCTGCAACTATAGCCGGTGGAACGAGTTTGTTAGCCAAGGGTGGGATCTCGCAGCGAAGTCTCGATCCCGATGGCAACGGCCGTGTGGAAGCTACTAATATTAGATTCGGTGTTACTAATGCTTTGTTGGGTACCGTTTTGAATGTGACCCCAGCCGATTTAAACGGTCGTTTTATTAATGCTAATTCTTTGCTTTAATTCGTTGCTTATATATCTCTAGTAGGGTGCGCTAGGCGCACCTTACCCATTACCCATTATCTAACTCACCGTCAAAACTGCGCGATAGCGCACTTGATTGTCGCGGACTTTCTGAATTGCTTCATTCGCTTGCGCCATCGCAAAAACTTCGACAATCGGCTCAATCTCAAACTTCTCTGCAATTGCCAGCATTTCATTAATCATAGCGCGACCGCCGATGAGAGAAGTCACAATTCGGCGTTGCTTCATCAGCAGCGGAAACAATGGAATGCTCAAAGGTGCATCCGGGATTCCGACGAAGGCAAGCGCACTGTCAGAATCGAGAAAATCAATGTACGGAGCCCAATCTAAAGTAGCAGGAACTGTACTCAACAAAATATCTAATTTGCTGCGGGGGGCTTGAGGAATTTCGCCTTTTCCTACTACAATAGCTTCGTCCGCCCCCATTTTATGTGCAAATTCTGCCTTATCTTGGGAAGTAGTAAAAACTGTAACGCGGTTGCCTAATTTTTTCGCAAATTGCACCGCCATGTGTCCCAAACCACCGATGCCGAGAATGCCAATTTCTTGCCCGGAACTCATCCCCGCATTTCGCAAACCGGCGTACACCGTAATTCCGCCACACAACAGCGGCCCCGCTACGTTGGAATCGATGCCTTTGGGAATAGGAAAAGCAAAGCGGGAATCTACCATCAAATAATCGGCAAAACCGCCCGGCCCTGTAACAATTAATCCCTGGTTTTCATCGCAGAGATTTTCGTTACCGCGCAAGCAGTCGCGGCACTGCAAACAAGACGATCTTTGCCAGCCGACACCAACGCGATCGCCAACTTTTAAATGAGTCACTTGCGGCCCTATTTCTGCCACTTCTCCGATAACTTCGTGGCCCGGAACGAGGGGATATTTTGATAGATCCCAGTCGTTGTCAATCATGTGCAAGTCAGAGTGACAAATGCCGCAGCTTAAAACTTTTATAATACATTCATGTACTTTTGGAGGGGCAACATCGAATTGGTATTCTTCAAGCAATCCGCCTGTTTTTGTAACTGCAAGTGCTTTGATTTGCATGGTGTATGTCCTGGTTTGTTTGCCATTATTATAGTGTTCGGGCGGCTTTCACAGTCTCTTTCTTTAGTTGTATATATTCAGGTGAACCGACCCCTAGGACTGATGCGCGTTACTAATAATTTGTCGGGTGCTTATGGCGCACCTTACTAATTAGCAATTACCAATTAGCAATTACCCATAAGTCTCACAACTTGCCCTTTTCCATTGCCCACTGCATCAAACCGGGAAACAACCGATAAGCTTCCGACGCTACAAAAGCAGGGCCGACTGTAACTTCGGCACGCTGATTTTTCACAGCATCCCAGATAGCTTTAGCAATATCTTCTGGCTGAGTTGCCCACTCAGATTTCAGCATTTTGCTCATTTGCTGACGGCGCGATTCGACTGCGGGTTCGTCTCGATCGCGAAATTGAGCTCTTTCTAAAAAATCGCTGTTAATCAGGCCCGGATGCACGGCGCAAACGTGAATACCTTGAGGCGCTAATTCCAATCGCAAAGTTTCTGTTAAACCGGTTACTGCATATTTGCTGGCACAATAAGCAGTCATTTGAGGCAAAGGCATTTTGCCGCCAATGGAACCAACATTAACTATTGTCCCTGTTTTTCGTTCCAAAAAATGTGGCAATATTTCTTGAATTGTGTTAACGCAGCCCCAAAAATTGGTATTCATTAATTGCTGCCAGTCTTCGGAGGTAGTGTGCTCGATCGCCCCCGTGAGACAAATGCCAGCATTGTTAACTAAAACATCGATGTTGCCGCAGGCATCTAGGGCTTTTTGGACGATCGCGCGCACTTGGTGAATATCGCCCACATCCCCCGGAATAGCTACAGCGGAAGTGCCTTCTCGCTGCACTTGAGCCGCTGCTGCTGCCAATCTCTCTGGCTGGCGAGCTACCATAACTACATCGTAACCTTTACTTGCAAATAAAATTGCTGTTGCTTTGCCACTTCCTTGAGAAGCGCCTGTAATCAAAACTGTCGGAGCCATAGATAGTTATAAATTGTAATATCAATTCCGGCTGAACCGGAATGAGTGTTGACTGTTGACTGTTGACTGTTTGAATAATACCGATGCAACCGGAAACGAGATGATTCGGACTTGTTTGATGTTGAATTTTGTAGGGCGGGTTCGCAAACAATAATTGCCCGTAATATACAATTTCATAAACCCGCCCTGCCCCTACTATACATTAATATTTCTTGGATATGGGAATTTTTTAAGAATGGCGATCGGTTTTTTTTTAACGAACCACGAAGACGCGAAGGACACGAAGGAAGAGAGGAGAAGAGAAGGGAAGAGAAAGTCTTCAGAAAGTGTTCCGCATTATGTGAAAATTGCTATATAAATTTTCCCAATGCCCCATGCCCAATGCCCCATGCCCAATGCCCAATGCCCAATGCCCCATGCCCCATGCCCCATGCCCAATGCCCAATGCCTAAAAAATGAATCTTCCGAAACAACCGCCGAATTGGTCGATCGCCCTAGTGTTAATTATCGGCGTTTTAGCCGTCTCAACTTCCTCAATCTTAATTCGGCTGGCTAACTTGGAAGCAGGGGCGGGCGGTTTGGCTTTCAGTCTGGTGCTCGCGGCCTCTCGTCTGACTTTATCTGCTTTAATTCTGCTTCCGGCTTGGCGGAAAATTCAGTGGAATGCCCTGCAACCGGGATCTCGGCGCTATGCTGCTGCTGCGGGTTTGTGTCTCGCCCTGCACTTTGCCCTCTGGATTACCTCACTTTCTTATACTTCGATCGCCGCCTCGACTGCCCTCGTCACCACTAATCCTGTCTGGGTAGCGCTTTTGTCGCGCTTCTGGTTCGGCGAAAAACTCAGCAAACTGTCGATCGCTGGCATTACTATAGCCCTGGCTGGGGGAATGGCGATCGCTGTGGGAAGTGCGGGCGCAGCTAATGCTGGCAGCAGCCAACTGCTAGGCGATTTCCTGGCTCTGGCTGGTTCCTGGGCTGTTAGCTTGTATTTGCTGCTGGGCCGGGAAGCTCAGCGGCGGGGACTGGGAATTGGTGGCTATATCGCGATCGCCTATACTGTGGCTGCGATCGTCCTGCTGCCTCTCCCCTTCGCCTTCGGCACTACTTATACTAATTACCCCGACATTGTATATTTTTATATTTTGTTAACGGCCGCTTTGCCTCAGTTAGTCGGCCACACCATTTTGAACTGGGCTGTAATGCAGATTTCCCCAACTCTGGTAACTCTTGCCATCTTGTTTGAACCGGTGGCGGCGAGTTGGTTGGGTTATTTGCTGTTTGGGGAAATGCCAGCGCCGGCGGTACTCGCAGGTGCTGCGGTGCTGCTGTTGGGGGTAGCAACCGCTACCGTCGGAGCCAAAAAAATCACAGTCAACAGTTAAGAGTTAACAGTTTTCGACATTGCCACTACAGTTGCCGTGAGTCAGAATAAAACAAATTAGGGCTTAAAAACAAAAATAACTCGTCGCTTAAATATTGGTTCCAAACTCTCAAATGTCTGACTAATGACTAATGACTAATGACTAATGACTAATGACTAATAATACTTGGGTGCCTTTAGGAGAATAAAATTATGCTGCCCGAACAACTACAGCGGATCATCGGCTACTTTATCGAAGAAGCCACAGAACAGATCCAAATTATCGAACAAGGCTTGCAATATCTGCAAAACACCGTGCCAGCTCCCCAAAGAATACACCAGCTCATCCGAGCCTCGCACTCGATTAAAGGGGGAGCAGCTATGCTCGGATTTAGCAGCATTCAGCGCATTGCTCATCGGTTGGAGGATTATTTAAAGCTGCTCAGAGAATGTCCGATCGCCATTGATAGCAGGCTACAATCGCTCTTAACCGAAGTTTTTGATATTTTAGCAGCCCTCGTGTCCAAGGTTTCTAAGGGTTTTGGGCTCAACCACGAAGACGCCAGCCAAATGCTCTGCCTCGCCGAACCGGTTTTTGACGAACTCGACGCTTACCTGAGAGTCCGAATTCCCACTCGCCTGACGGTGAGAGCTACTACGGACGAACATATTCACGTTTTCTCCGGTTACTGCACCTCCCTGAGCGAATTTTCCTCGGCTATCGCTTCGCGCGTCGGTTTGCTCGGAGGCACTATTACCCGCCACGAACAGGATAGCCAGGGCCTACGCCTTTGTGTTGACATTTACCTGCCGCCTTACACCAGGATCGAAAACATCCGCCAAGCTGTCGAACTATCCGGTGCTATTATCGGGAATGTTCAGACGCAGCGCGACTTTTCGCTGCTGGCGACTGCGGATTATCCGGTTTACCAAAGTGCGATCGAACCTCCCGCAATTTGCATCGGATGCCGCTACTATTACGGCAGAAGCGACGGCGGCTACCTGCTCAACTGCACGATCCATCCCCGCGGCCCGGAAACAGAAGATTGTCGCGATCGCGAACCGGAATAACCGCTGAAAACTCAGCCCTCGGAAGCACGATTTGCCCCCCGAAAAACTCTTCTGAAACCAATATTTTCCCTGAAACTTTTCACATTACCCCCTGCCAAATTCTTTTTGAGTTGCTAGATAACTATATCTGTCTCTCTTAGACAACTAAATCCTTCTTCCTTCTGAAAGCTCCCCTAACAACTGATACCGCAACTCGAATTAATTGCATCATGCTTGCAGGATGAGCGATCGCCCAGACATTAATTGTCAGACAAGTGATTCCCATAACTAGCAAGATGTATGTCGGAGGCATTACTACCCCGATCGCGAACCAGCTAAAAACGTGAAATATCATTGCTGTAGCCCAAAGGCTGGCCACAACCACAGACGCCCAAACTTGTATTCGAGGTCGGTTTAGTCCTGTCAAAATCGCTGTCTGCAAAGTAGTCAGCAAGTTTGCCGGAACTAAAAAGGCACAGATAGCTATGCAGTAGGTAGAAGAAAACTCGGTAACTGTATTGAAGTCGATCATCAGTCTAATTGTCGGGCCTGTTGGGTATACTTAAAGAGCTTAGCGTGACTTGACTTTCAGATCTTGTCTCCCTTACCTTAACTTAATATTTCCGTAAGTAGGCCGCTCTGGAGACGCATTTCTCTCCCCCTTTTCCAGTCGGCAAAATCTTACCACAAATATTAAAGTTTTGGGAAATTATTAAACATACTTGAAGAATGGCAAAAATTGCTGTGATAATTAACATCGGGAAGCGATAGTATAGAAGAGCCAAGTCGGTAAAATTTCTAGAAGGCTGAGGCGGGTCGAACAGCAACACATACGGCAGGCTGATTTTCGACTCAATCATTTTTGATTCGCTGATTCTCGGATGATGGATTCTCAGCGTCCGTCAAGGGATCGAGCCGTTATGCGATCGAACAATATGAGATTATTATGGAAAAGCCAATTTGCTCTCAAATCTCAAATCAATAGAACCCTCTAGAAATTTTACAGCGGAAGACAAAGAAAATGGATCTACAAATCACAATTCCCGCACTCGAAGAAGTTGACTTGACAAACTGCGACAGAGAACCCATTCACATATCGGGGCACATTCAGCCACACGGGGTGCTACTTGTTGTAAGAGAACCTGAACTAGAAATATTGCAAGTCAGCGAAAATACGCAAGATTTGTTAGGAGTAGAGCCGGAAAGTGCGATCGGTCAAGATTTGAGCTTATTATTCGATAGAGTTCAACTAGAAAAACTCAATGCCTGTTTGCGGAATGAAAACTTAAAAACAGTCAATCCCATTAAACTCTCTGTTCAGAAAGCAGGTAAATCTTTAGAATTTGACTGCATCCTTCACAGAGTAGAAGGAGTTTTGATTGTCGAGTTAGAATTAGCTACCAGCCAAGAAAATATTTCGGTTTTTAGCTTTTATCATTCAGTGAGAGCCACTGTTAGCAAAATTCAAAGTGCTAAAAATCTCAAAGAATTATGCCAACTGACTGTAGAAGAAGTCAGGAAAATATCTGGTTTTGATAGAGTTATGGTCTATCAATTTGACCACGAAGGCAACGGGGCTGTGATCGCTGAAGACAAAGCAGAAATGCTGAGTCCTTTCTTAGGATTAAACTACCCCAGCTCAGATATTCCCAAACAAGCCAGACAACTGTATGCGTTAAATTGGCTGAGGTTAATCCCAGATATTAATTATCAACCAGTCCCCCTTGTTTCAGGAAACCATGCTCTTACCACCCAGCCCCTCGACCTGAGTTTCAGCGTGTTGAGAAGCGTTTCTCCCATTCACATAGAATACCTGCAAAATATGGGCGTTGCAGCTTCGATGTCAATCTCGTTAATCAAAGACAAAAAACTGTGGGGATTGATTGCTTGCCACAACTATACACCAAAATACCTTAACTATGAATTGCGTGCCGCCTGCGAATTTATCGGGCAAGTAATGTCCTTAGAACTGCAATCAAAAGAAGGAAACGAAGACTACGACTATCAACTACACTTAAAATCTATTCTCACCAAGATTTTTGAAGACATATCCACCTCCGAAAACTTGTCACAAGTCTTAGTTAAATGTCAGCATAATTTGCTAGAAGCAGTCAACGCCCAGGGAGCAGCAATAGTATTTGGAGACAATTGCTATCGAGTCGGGCAAACACCCCAGGGAGAAGCGCTCAAATACTTAACTAATTGGGTGCAAAATCACCTAAACAAAGAAATTTTTTCTACAGACTCGCTGACCAAATGCTATCCAGAAGCGGAGGAATTTAAAGACACGGCCAGCGGGTGTTTGGCAATAGCAATATCCCCGACTCAGAAAATCTACGTTTTGTGGTTTCGCCCGGAAGTAATTAAGACCGTAAATTGGGCAGGCAACCCCAACAAACCAGTTGAAAAAGATGAAGAGGGCAACCCTCGACTGTCTCCTCGGAAATCCTTCGAGCTGTGGAAAGAAAATGTGAGGTACAAATCGTTGCCTTGGAAACAATGCGAAATAGACGCTGCATTAGAACTGAAAAAAGCAATGATTAATATAGTGCTGCGCCAAGCCGACAAACTAGAAAAATTAAATACAGCACTAGAAGCATCAGTCGCCAGAGAACGGGAAAAAACTGCTAATTTAAAAACAGCGATGTCCGAGCTTAAGCGGGCGCAAACTCAATTGGTGCAAAGCGAAAGAATGTCAAGTTTGGGACAGTTGGTGGCGGCGGTAGCTTATGAAGTCACTAACCCGATTAACTTCATCTACGGAAATCTTAGCTATGCTAATGAATACAGTCAAAAAATGATCGATTTATTGCAGATTTACGAGCAGCACTATCCGTCGCCTTCGCCAGAAGTTCAAGCACAAATAGAAGCAGTAGAATTAGAGTTCATAGTTGAAGACTTACCGAAGTTGCTGGGTTCAATGAAAGTAGGAGCTAACCGCATCCGCGAGATAGTTCAGTCGCTGCGAAACTTCTCTAGAATTGACGAAGCAGAGATTAAACCAGTTGACATTCACGACGGATTGGACAGCGCTTTGTTGATTTTGAGCAACCGACTCAAACCGAAGCCCGATCGCCCCGCAATTCATCTCATCAAAGAATATGGCTCTCTGCCTTTGGTTGAGTGTTACGCAGTTCAAATCAACCAAGTATTTATGAATGTACTGACAAATGCAATTGATGCTCTCGAAGATGCCTTTGTCAACAATAATTTATCGTCGCACGGCGACGAAGAACAGCCAATTAAGTACGGACAAATTCGGATTGTGACTGAACTTTGTCCCGGAGAAAAAGCCGTAGCAGTTCGGATCAAGGACAACGGTTGGGGCATGGAAGAAAAAGTTTGCCAGAAAATGTTTGAGCCTTTTTTTACCACAAAACAGGTGGGTAAAGGTGCGGGGATAGGTTTGGCGATTAGCCACGAAATTGCGGTGGAACAACACGGTGGTAAATTGACTTGCATTTCAGTCCCCGGAGAGGGAACCGAGTTGATTATTGAGATTCCCTTGAGCCAAACTCATCCCACACCCATTGTCAAGTGAAAAAAAGTCCGCGCAAGCGTTGCTATCCCCAAGGCTAGGAAATCGCCCAAATTCAAAAATCGAAAATTCGATTAAAATACAAAAGCAGCTAAGTAGATTTGAGCCAATTCAGAGGAAGCTAGTATGACTGAAAAAAAAACCGCCCAATGGGATGCCGGCCGGTTTCTCAAAACCTTGGCTTATTTCGGCGTCATTCCCTTCATTGGCAGCATTAGCTGGCTGCAACAACTCTTTGGAAGCAGCAGCAAAACTAAAAAAGACCAACCCAAACTGATACTGGTAGCAGGTGCCACCGGCGGCGTCGGGAAGCGAGTTGTCAAGCGGCTGCAACAGCGGGGATATAGAGTGCGAGCTCTCGTCAGAGATACCAAAAGAGCAACAGAAATTCTCGGCAAAAATGTCGAGTTAGTCGAAGGAGATATCACTCTGCCAGAAACCCTAACACCGTTAGTAACCGAGGGCATAGAAGCAGTTATCTGCTGCACCGGCACGAAAGTTCAACCGGTAGAAGGAGACACCCCAACCAGGGAAAAATACTATCAAGGCATCAAATTTTATATGCCGGAAGTTGTCGATGTTCCCGAAATCGTGGAATACAAAGGCCTCAATAATTTAGTGCAAGCTGTTCGCCGCCAGCTAATTCAAGCAGGCGAAAAAATAATTTTTGACTTCACAAAACCCAGCCAAGATTTAAAAGAAACTTGGGGAGCCCTCGACGACATCGTGATGGGCGGCACCAGCGAAAGTTCGATTCGGCTGACAGACAATACTGCTTTATTCACAGGCAATGTTTCTACTGCCAACTCGGGCGGCTTTGCTTCGGTGCGTACCCGCAACTTTGATACTCCGCTCAATCTCGCAGGATTTAGTGGCCTCCAACTACGTGTCAAAGGGGACGGCAAGCGCTACAAGTTGATTGTTCGCAACGAAGCTAAATGGGATGGAATTGGCTATTGCTATTCGTTTGATACTGTTTACAATATCTGGATTACTATCACTGTTCCTTTTGACCAATTAATCCCAGTATTCCGCGCGAAAACTGTTAAGGATGGCTCTAAATTTGATGCCAGCACTATTTTTTCTTTTCAGTTAATGTTGAGCAAGTTTGAATATGATGGCGCGCTCAACCCGAAATTTACACCGGGTCTTTTTCAACTGGAGTTAGAATCTATTAAAGCTGATGGGGGACAGACTTTGCCGCGATTTGTGATGGTGAGTTCGGCAGGAGTTACCCGCCCTGGCCGCCCTGGGATTAACTTGGAAGAAGAACCGCCGGCTGTCAGGATGAATGATATGTTGGGGGGGATTTTGACTTGGAAGTTGAAAGGGGAAGGTTGCGTGCGATCGAGCGGCATACCTTATACTGTTGTCAGACCCTGCGCTTTGACTGAAGAACCGGGAGGCAAAGCTTTAATATTTGAGCAAGGAGACAATATTAGGGGCAAAGTCAGTCGGGAAGATATTGCAGAATTGTGCGTGGAGGCTTTGGAACAACCTCAAGCTTGCAACGTTACTTTTGAGGTGAAAGAGGGGGAAAATGCCAGTTCTCCCGGAGACTGGCAGGCTTTGTTTTCGGGAGTTAAATAACATATCGCACTTCTTAGTAAAATGAGGTAGGCTTGGTGATTGGTAATTGGTAATTGCTAATTGAGAAAAAGGATCTCGCCTGTCAGCATACCTCATTTATTTGAGAAATGCTATGTGACAATTAATCTTGAGTAAGATTAAATGAACCGCGAAGACGCAAAGGACGCGAAGGAATAGAAAGAAGAAGATGCAGTTCTTCCTTCGCGCTCTTCGCGTCTTCGCGGTTTAATCATTCTGATGTAACGGGATTTGGTATGATGAGTAAAACAATAACCAATAGCTAATAACCAATAACTAATAACTAATTTATGTCTGTGACTTTTTCCCGACGCTATTTGACGCCTTATTTGTTTTTGCTACCTGCTTTATTTATTTTGAGTTTGACTGTTTTGTGGCCGGCGGTGCAAGCTTTTTATTTGAGTTTTACCAACTACGAATATGATTTAACTCAAATGCCGCAGTGGGTGGGTTTAAAGAATTTTTACAGGTTGTCGGGCGATCGCACATTCTGGCAAACTTTGACGAATACGCTGCTATATCTCGCTTGCGTTGTGCCTGTATTGGTTGTTCTACCGTTGGGAATGGCGATTTTGTGCAACCAAAAACTTAAGGGGATGAACTGGTTTCGTGCAGCCTACTACACGCCAGCGGTGATTTCAATGGTTGTCGCCGGGATTGCTTGGAAGTGGCTGTTTGCTGAGACTGGACTGCTGAATCAGTTGGGGGAATTGTTGGGTTTACCTCCTGTTTCTTGGCTGGCTAATCCGAAGTTAGCAATCTTTAGCGTCATGGCGGTTACTATCTGGAAAGGATTGGGCTATTACATGGTGATTTATTTGGCAGGGCTGCAAGCTATTCCGGCAGAACTTTATGAGGCGGCTGCTATTGATGGTTCTGAGGGCTTGGGAAAGCACTGGGATATTACTGTGCCACTGATGAAGCCGTATCTAGTTTTAGTAGCGGTAATTTCGGCGATTTCTGCTACTAAGGTTTTTGAAGAAGTTTATATTATGACTCAGGGCGGGCCTCGCAATAGTTCTAAGACGGTTGTTTATTATCTTTACGAACGGGCTTTTAAGGATTTGGAAATTGGCTATGCTTGTACGATCGGGCTGGTTTTGTTTTTGCTAATTTTGGGTTTGTCAATTTTGCAAGTTAGCCTTCAGGGTTTGACTCGCAATGATTAAGATGTATTACTGATTAGTAGTGACTGAGATATTGCACCATTCTCATCTCAAGAACAGGCAAGATGCCTGTTCCACAATAGATCACATCTCCAGAACAGGCAAGATGCCTGTTGCACAATACATCACATCTCAAGAACAGGCAAGATGCCTGTTCCACAATACATCAAATTGCTTGTGGGGTGTCCCGCCCTTCTAATTTCTACTAATTTTAGACTTGAATCTCGAAGTAATGCGATCGCTCACGGCTTTGGGCAGGTCTTATTGGTGAAATCACAGGTATAAATATAGGGTTTCTGCCAGTTCAGAGGAATTTCTAATAAATCCCTGGTTCCGGTCATTCCCTGTCCCAGAAAGAGCAGCACAGCGATCGAATTCAATACTACATGGGTAGTGCGCCAGCGGTTTGAGCGGTCTTTGTAAATGTCTTCAATGATGGCAAGGGAAAAAACCATAATTAGCGCAGCGGTGATGCCAATGTAGTAGTGAGACCAATACCATTCATTGGTTCGCCGATAAACGCCATCTTGAGTGCCAAGAATCACCAAACCAGTACCTGTTAGGGTCGCAAATATGCCGCGCCATAAAGCGGGTGTCGCTCGATATAGCATCACCAAAGAGGCGACAGTTGCAACAAACATCAGCACAATGAAAATGACCTGAAAGGAGTTTTTGCTCCAAACATCCTTGCTCAAAATATGCTCAAAAATCGGGTAGGCTAGACCCACCAACGTCACTCCTACCACAGAACCTGACAGAATTCGACCTGCTTTGACGTGTTCTGAACCGACTACAGGTGGAATTTTGCTCTTGGTGTCGATCGCAATTTGCTTCCGACGCTGCATAGTTTGCCACCCCATATTCAGAACAACACCAAGCATAGGAAAAACAATCACTACAGCTAAAATAGGATGCAGCAAACCCAGAAAATCTTTAAATTCCATAAATAACCTTTTTGTTGAGGAGGGTTGGCTTCATCAACCCGGTTTTTGCCATACATAATATCATATCCGGCCATCTAACCACAGTAAGTTTGTAGTCAGGACTCATAGTAATTGTTCATCTGCCTAGAGATAACTGAAGTCCTGACTACAAACACGCTTTATGAAGGGTAACTCACCGGAAATGTTGATAAATCAGAAAATATAGCAGTTGTCAATTGGGTGAGGTACAGCTTTCTCAATTACGCAATGGAGCAATTACAATTACCTTGTTCTCAGGGAAATGAAAACTGCTGGTGGTAATGTCCGTGGCGGTTAGCCACTAATTCCCTGCATCGCTTTGAACCTATATCTTACTAGCCTTTCAGTATTGAATAACTCCTAGCGAGAGTGAAATCACTTCTGCGCCAAACTCAACCAAATGACCCGGATAAGTTATAATTTGAAGACCTAATTTTTAACGGTTTAACCCCTTTAATTTATCGAATTAATTAACTAATTGATACACTAAAAAATAGTTTAATTTGTTAGAATTTATGCTGCAAAATGCCCGTCAAGTCATTACCCGCGAGCCAATTTTATAAAAAGTCTGGGGTTACGATTTTATGGGCGAGTCAAACATTATTGAAGTGTATATTCGTGCGTTACGGATTAAGTTAGAAGCAAGTAACTCAAAACGCCTGCTGCATACTGTTCGGGGAGTTGGATATGTGTTGCGAGAGCAAAAGTGAGGAGGGGCGGATTTACAAATACTTGGGATATGAAGTATGGATACTGGTGAACCCGCTCCTATTATACTACCTATTTTTTTGTACCAAAGACACCTAGAAATCCGGTCGTTCCTGATAATCTTCCGCAGAACTCGGGTCTAATTCCCAGCGACTTTCATCTCGATGTTCAAGCATATTTGTTGTGTTCAAAATAGCGCCATCGGGCATTTCTATGCCCGCAGCGGCTCCGAGTTCGTCAACCATATCCAGGTCGGGAGTAGGCGCAGTTCCGCCCACCGATTGCTCGCCAGTGGCACTTTCTTGTTCCGCAGCAGGATCGCCCTCCTCGCCACCGATTCGGGAACTGGTGGAAGAGTCTTCTGAACTGCTGTCCTGCAAAATTGTTATGTCGTCTTGGTTCAATCCCGGTTGATCGATGACGCCGGTACCGTAAGATTCGGTAATTTCTTGAGGCAATTGGCCCAAATTATCACCATCTCTTGTTGTTTTTGCGTTGCGTTCCTTTTGCTGTGCCACGAGACTTGCTCCTGTTTGTTTTTGAACTCAATTAAATTAAAAGTGTCCGACTTTCGCTTGAGCTGAATTATTTTTAGTTATTGCCAATTGATGTCATTAAGTGGCATCATAATTGCTATTTAAGCTAAAAGCTTCTATCCCAGGAAATATATGGATTACGATCGGCTATTTCATTGGGAATACAAAAAGCGATCGCCCTTTTGCAACGGGCGATCGCTTTTTAATGGGGAGGCTAATTCTATTCTGGAAAATCAGGAATTATCCATTTGGGGGGTTCCGTCCGTTTCCTTCTCACCGCTTCCTCTGCTATTTCTAGCATTTTATCCAGAGAAGTATTTTCAATAAACTGGGACGTTGCTTCTGCGTATTCCCGCTTCGGGCACTTGTCGCCCAGAATGCAGCCATTGACGCAAGCTACAGCACAATCGACAGTGTTCTCCACCATAACTTTTTTCCTTTCACGGTTCCAACAACTAATAGGCAGGTACTCTGGGTAAATTTGTCAAGAGACTGCTCTATATCTTTATTTTACTTCACAAATTGTCATCAAAGGTCGATCGCCATGGCAAAAGTGTTATAAAATCAAAGCAACCTACCTAATCTGCCGATCGTGAGCAATTTTCTGCGGCGCTTAAAACTTTTACCTTGGCGAGAAATGCTGCAAATTGCCGCCCTCGTCAACTCAATCGTGATTGGACTGGAGCTATTTTTAGCCTGGGGTTTCACGCAATCGCGGCCAATCCGCAACGGGGTGACGCTTCTCTACGGTTCCTCCCTCGGGATATTGATACCTTTTGCAGCAGCAGTGGGAATGGGAGCTTTAGCAGTGTACTTTTTAGAGTATTGGCAACAACAATTTTTGCTCAACCGAATTAGTTTGTGGGTTTTAGTTTTGTGCGTGCTCTTGGGTTTGGTGTTAAAGTCCTTCCTACCCATACCTCCTTTATTAGCAAGTTTATCGGAAGCTGCACTAATCGGAGTTACGGTGGGAGTTTTTTGGAAGGGCCGGCCTTATTGGCGATAGTCATGCCATTTGAGATTTTAGATTTGAGATTTGAGATTGGCTATGACTGATGAAGATTCGGGTTTGGTGCTTGTCTATAGTTACATTTTTTTGATGATAGTATCATTAGACCTCTTGCGAAAGTCTCAGGCGATCTCTAATTTAGTCTTTCAAGAAAGTTCATCATTATAAATACCAGCGATCAAATTAAATCTTAATTTGAAGTATAGGTATTTTTAGACCGGATGAGGTGGGAGAATTTTAACGAATCAGGAGACTTGAAGGCACAAGTAGAAGCTTATTAGAGCTTCAGAAAATATTATCCCGAATAAGGGAATGCAGAGCGGATTTATCGTAAAGCGAGAAAACCGAGCTTGGTGTAAAGAAAAAGGAATTAGAATCAGTGAACCACCTCTAGGAAGACCTCCAGCAAATGTGAGTAAAGAAAAAAAGAAGCAAGCAAAGGAAGATGAGAGGATTCGTCAGGCAATTGAAGGAAAATTTGGGGCTTGCGTAAACGAAGATTTAGCCTGAATCTGGTAATGAGAAAACTTGAGAATACTTCCAGTACAGCTATTGCTATCACTTTTTTAGTAATCAACCTTTCTACCTGGTGGCGGCGGTTTTTTTGTATGCTTTTATGCGGTTCGGGGAAAACAATGCCTGTTTTTGGGTTTAACATAATTGGCGTTTATATTTTACTCAAAATGAGGCTGGAAAAACTCATCTTTAACTCTGGTGGAATAATCAATCACTCCCCCTCGCCAAAAAGCGATCGATTATTCAGCAAGCCCTATTGAGTAATGCACAAATTTACCTTTTTGTCAAATTAATTTAGATGCGTTTACCCTGGCTATTCGTAAGGTGCCAATAGCGGACACTAGCCAGAGAAATTGTGCGCTATTGACACCTTACAGAAGATAAATTGTGCAGAATTACCGATCGACTAAAAACACAATTCCCAATTCCCCAATTTCATCGCATCTCAGGAACTCTCACAGTCTCTGTAGGAGGCATAATTGCCTCTTTAGCATTCAACTTTTGATTCAACTCCCGAATCCGGCGCGACAGCAAGCGAATAATATTCACCGCAATTCCCGGCGTTTCATCAATCGCATCGTATAGCTGCATTTGAGTCAGCATCAAACACTCGGATTGTTCGACAGTAGAAATAGAAGCCGATCGAGGTTCTGCATCAAACAGCGACATTTCCCCGAAACAAGCCCCCGCTTTCAACTGTGCCAAATCCCGATCGCCTATATGCACCCGCACCGTTCCCGATACCAAAATATAGAGAGATCGACCTTCTTGTCCTTCCGTAAAAATCCTGTGCTTAGAAGGAAACGAAAGTTCATCCATTACCGATGCTAGACGCACGAGAAAATCATCCCGCAGTTCCTTAAAAATCGGAACCTCCCTCACAAACAATAGGCGTTCGACGCTGGTTAACATAATGAGATGCAATGATTAATTTAAACTTAAACAAAGGAAGAGGAATTGGGCATTGGGCATTGGGCATTGGGCATTGGGCATTGGGCATTGGGCATTGGGCATTGGGCATTGGGCATAGTTTCTTTTTGTTCCCTCTTCCCTCTTCCTTCTTCCTTCTTCCTTCTTCCTTCTTCCTTCTTCCTTCTTCCTTCTTCCTTCTTCCTTCTTCCTTCT
>NZ_JAUBTL010000039.1:20821-73147 GCF_036702475.1 Microcoleus sp. D2_18a_B4 | reverse complement strand
CATCATAGATGTTTATTTTTGTCAACTTTCTTGTTAAGAAAGATCCTTATAAAGCATAGCTTAAGAAGGGGGGGACAGGAAGCCTCTTTAAGTCCCCCTTCTTAAGGGGGATTTAGGGGGATCTAGACTCGACTATTAGCGAGATTTCTCAAGGGTTTTAGTCTTAAGTTGACACGACGAAAGGCACTGCCGTGTCCCTACGGAGAGATAGAAGTTGCAGGTTCGATCGCAACTTCGACAAGTTTATTTTTAGAAGAAATACCAGACTTAATGCCGATCGCAGATTTCGGCACTTTAAACTTTTTTGCCAACAGCATGATTAATTCTTGATTGGCTTTACCCTCGACTGGCGGCGACTTGAGATGTATTGTGAGGCTGCCGTCGGGTTGTTCCGCGATGCTTTGCTGTTTGGAATTCGGTTTAACTTTGAATGTGAAAATTTTCATGTGACTAATAACTAATAACTGATGACTAATGACTAATAACTAATGACTAATGACTAATAACTAATGACTATCTGAATGTTCGATCTTCGTTCCCAAAACTTTCAGGAATTCAGCCAGCCAGTTAGAATGTGCTGGCCACGCGGGCGCGGTGACTAAATTGCCATCGACTACGGCTTCGGTAACGGGAACTTCTGTATATTTGCCGCCGGCCCGGAGTACGTCGGGGCTGCAAGCGGGGTATGCGGTGCAGCGTTTGCCTTCGAGTACGCCGGCTGCTGTTAGAACCTGTAAGCCGTGACATATAGATGCGATCGGCTTTTTGCTGTTGGCAAAGTAGCGGGTAATTTGCAGCACTTGTTCGTTGAGGCGGATGTATTCTGGGGCGCGCCCTCCGGGGATAATCAAAGCGTCGTAGTCGGCGGGGTTGATTTCGTCAAAAGTCGCGTTTAAAGTGAAGTTGTGACCGGGTTTTTCGCTGTAGGTTTGATCGCCTTCAAAGTCGTGAATTGCGGTGCGAATTGTTTGACCCGCTGCTTTGTCCGGGCAGATGGCGTGGACGGTGTGACCTACCATTTGCAGTGCTTGGAAAGGTACCATTACTTCGTAGTCTTCTACAAAGTCGCCGACTAACATTAATATTTTTTTTGCTGTCATGTTTCCAACTCCTGTTATTTTGATTGTGTTAAATAGGATTAAAAAATGCGGGGCAGTTAAAAAGCTGGCCCCGCAAGCTATTCTGGAATCTAGAAACCGTTGCGTCCCCAAATGACCATTGAAATTGAGAAGGAGAACAGAACTAGCACCGAAACCCAACCGAGTGACAAAATATCCATAGCTATTTATTGAACAAACTGTACAAAGTGACTCCAAACCTTATGATAGGTCAATTTGAGCCATTTTTGAAATGAGGGCGCTGTGAAGGATTCGTCAAATTTTAGTGCCGCTGAACGGGTAGAATCTTTGAAGGCAGGGAGTGTTGCTGCTTTGTCTTGTTTGCTGGCTTTTGGGGCGATCGCCCTTGGTAATAGCTTAATTTTAGCAAATAGGTTAGATTCTCTGGCGAGTTTGCAGGTAAGGGAAATTGACCTAAATTTTGCCTTCAGAGGGGCGATCGCACTTTTGGGCGGTTTTTTGTTCGGCGTGACTTACCGCTATGCGATTCGCCGAGATGTTAACCCGCAGCTTAAATCTGGTGCGGTGTTGGCTTTTGGGTTGGTGCGGGCTTTTGGACAGTTGGATGCTGGATTGTTTTTTGAGGCGGGACTTTCTTTTGAGGCGGGCAAGATGCCCGCCCTACAGGAGTTATTGCCGTTTGCTGTTCGCGGTGTCGAGAGTGTGGTATTGTTTGCGATCGCGGGTTTGGTTCTGGATTGGGCGATCGGGCGATCGTGGATTAAGCCCTTTGATTCTTGAGTGCCAAATCTTGCAGGATTTTTTTGAACAGGCATCTTGCCTGTTCCACAAAAGTTCAATTTTCTTGTGGGGCGGGCGCAGCATTTTTTTGAACAGGCAAGATGCCTGTTCCACAAAAGTTCAATTTTCCTATCGGGCGGGCGCAGGATTTTTTTGAACAGGCAAGATGCCTGTTCCACAAAAGTTCAATTTTCTTGTGGGGTGGGCGCAGGATTTTTTTGAACAGGCAAGATGCCTGTTCCACAATTTTCTTGTGGGGTGGGCGCAGCATTTTTTTGAACAGGCAAGATGCCTGTCCCACAAAAGTTCAATTTTCCTGTGGGGAGTAGGGGTTGGGCTTCTAGCCCGCCCAAAAAATACAATTTAGATGACAGACAGCTTATTTTGCGCTAAACCCGCCCCTCGAAAGTTAATACCTCAAATTCTGAACTGCCGTAAACCATCTGTTTATCTACCGCCGACAAAACTTTATTGTTAGCAGCATCAGAAACTAAACACTGACAAACTAGCTGCGCTACATCTGCCCGGTGAATCGTTCCAGAAACTCGACAATCTTCTGTTAAAATACCGTTGCCTGTTGCAGGTTCCGATTTGAGTCCGCCGGGACGAATTACTGTATAAATCATCCCGCTTGCTATCAAATGATTTTCGGCTTTTTCCTTTTCAATTAAAACCGGGCGCAAAGTTTCTAAAGCTTGGGGCGGCAAAGCGCCGACACTATTACCGCTGCCGATTGATGAAACTAAAATAAATTTTTCCACGCCTGCTTTGACAGCCGCATCAATCAAGTTTTTGTTGCCCAAATAATCGGCTCTTTCTCCATCTTTGGGCAAGCCGCCAATTGTGCTGATTACGGCATGAATTGGCTCACCGCCAGCCATCGTCGCTTCCATAGCTGCTGCATCTAAAGCATCACCAGTCACGACTTTGATGCCCATTGCTTCTAATTCGGTGCGGGTTGTGGGCGATCGCAAAAGTGCTGTTACTTGCATCTTTTTTGCTGTCAGACATTTGGCGATTTCTAAGCCGACTCCTCGACTAGCACCTGCTAAAAAAATGTGGGATTTCTCTGTCATATTAATTGTGTTTTAAGTTGTGCAGAAATTGGTTGTTTTGACTGTGGAACAGTATACAACAATCCTCTGTAATTTTTTGAATTAGTTTTTTTTTACCGCAGAGGGCGCAGAGGGCGCAGAGGAAGAGAGGGGAAGGATTGGCAATTTCCCATTTACGTTAGAGTTTTTTGCCCACTATTACTACCCAAGATTGAGCTTCGCGGGGTAAGCCGGGGGGGCGATAGTAGTGATTGACAATTGCAAATCCTGTTTGTTCTAAACAAGGCGCTAAAGTATGATATTCCCATCCGGCAGTATAGCGTTTTCCCGTTGGCCGCTCGTCGTATCCCTCCCAATTTCCCCGGCACATTGACATGACAATTGCACCGTTAACAACTAAGGCTTTGTGCAAATCTTGCAGCACTTTCACCATCTCGTCGCTGGGAACGTGAATCAGGGAAGCATTGGCAAAAATACCGTCAAATTCTGCCTCTGGCAAGTCGAGATTCAGAAAAGATTGTTGCCAAACTTCGCATCCTGACAACTCTTTTGCTATTTCTACAAAAGCTGGAGTTGCATCTAAGCCTACAACTGTGTGTCCTTGGCTCTTGAAGGCTACTAAATCTCGTCCCGGCCCGCATCCTATATCGAGAATTTTACCGGGATTGCGGGGCATGGCAGCGGTCAGTGCGGAGCGATTTTGGGATACGTCGTGATGCCAAGTTCCTTCTCGGAAAGATTCGGCAGTTAGCTGGTATTCTGCGATCGTAATTTCTTCGCGTTTGTCCACAATTTCCCCCTGTTGTATGATTTTAGATTTTAGATTTTAGATTTTAGATTGAAGAATTTTAACCGTAGGAACACGGCACTGCCCATTGGTGTCAACTTAAGGCTAAAACCCTTGATAAATATCGGTTTTACCATAGTCGAGATCCCCCTAAATCCCCCTTAAGAAGGGGGACTTTGATAGGACTCTTGTCCCCCCCTTCGTAGGGGCGGTGCCCCCGTGCCCGCCCTTGGCTAGGGGGGATCGAACCCTCATAGTCAAACAGCAGAATGGTACTAAGTTGAACGTTAACTTGACAGGCTTTGGGCACTGCCGTGTCCTACTCTATTTCATCCGATTGAAAACTGGTATAAGAGTTACACAGCCAGGGTTTTTTGTTCGGATTTGGTAACTGCTGAATCAACTTCTAAGAGAGAACCTTCGGGGGATTCGATCGCAAATCCCGCATCTCGAATCATGTCCCAATCTTGATGGGCAGCTTGTCCGGGAGTTGTCAGATAATCGCCAACAAAGATAGAATTAGCAGGGTAGAGTCCGAGAGGTTGCAGCGATCGCAAATGTACTTCCCGTCCGCCAGCAATCCGAATTTCTTGACTCGGAAGCAAAAATCGGAACAAACAGAGAATTCGCAAACATTGGCGGGGAGTTAACCTGTTCACATCTGCAAATGGCGTACCGGGAATCGGAATAAAAAAGTTGACGGGTACGCTAGTAACGCCCAACTTGCGAAGCGAAAGCGCTAAATCGATCGCATCATCATCCGATTCGCCCATCCCCAAAATTCCGCCGGAACAAGTTGTGATCCCCGCTGCTTTTACGTGTTCGACGGTTTCCACCCGATCGCCAAAAGTGTGAGTGGTGCAAATGTCCGTGTGATATGATTCGGAAGTATTGAGATTGTGATTTACGCGATCGACTCCAGCTTTAGCCAAACGATGAGTTTGCTCCTCGCTCAACAATCCCAAACAAGCGCAAATTTTTAGGTTATAATTTGCCTTCACACTCTCGACAGCATCCAAAACGCGATCGAAAGTAGATGCGTTAGGTTGGCGGCCCGAAATCACCAAACAAAACGTACCAGCTTTTAAATCTGCGGCGCGTTGGGCGGCATCCAGAATTTTCTCCTTAGCTAAAAGCGGATATTTCTCAATTTCCGCAGTCGAAATTTTTGACTGAGAACAATAATGGCAATCTTCAGGACAAAGGCCACTTTGAGCATTTAACAAATAGTGCAGCCTGACTCGGTTTCCCCAGTAGTGGCGGCGCACCCGATAAGCTGCGTTTAGTTGTTCCAGCAAAACCTCATCCGGTGCGCGCAATACGGCTAAAGATTGCTCGCGAGAGAGACATTTGCCCGCCAGCGCGTCGTCAGCCAAATCGTTCCAATTGGGTAAATTCATTACTAAAATTAAAGGGTTTACAGAGTATCCAAAACCTGACGAATCACCCGATAAATCGATTCTAGTTCATCAGGAGAAATGCAGTAGGGAGGCATCAAGTAAAGCGTATTTCCCAAGGGGCGGAGCAAAAACCCCGCTTCGAGAAATTTGGCTTTCAATACAGGAGCGATGTCATTAAAATAACCGGAATCGCTTTCCGTTTTCACATCCATTGCTGCGATGGTGCCGCAAGTCCGAATCCGTTCGAGTTTAGGATGATTTCTCAGCCATTGATTCAGATATTTGTGGTGGAGTTTTTCCATCCCTTGATACACATTTGGGTTTTGCTCCAAAAGCTCCAAGGATGCTACACTCACCGCACAAGCTAAGGGATTTCCGGTGTAAGAATGACCGTGAAAAAAAGCTTTGTCCCATTCATCTCGCCAGAAAGCTTGATAAATATCCTCCGATGCCATTGTGACAGCAATTGGCAAACAGCCACCAGACAATCCTTTAGACAAACACAGGATATCCGGTGAAGTTGCAGATTTAACCGAGGCAAACAGTTCGCCCGTGCGCCCAAAACCCGTCATTACTTCATCGTAAATCAACAATACATTAAACTGGCGGGCAAGTTGTGCGATCGCCCGCAAAAACTCAGGGCGGCACATTCGCATCCCCCCAGAACCTTGCACCAAAGGTTCGATAAAAATACCCGCATAGCCGCCCTGCTTTAACAAAAACTCCAATTTCTCTAAACTCGCCGCCTCCTTGCTTTCCACCTCCTCATCGCCGTCAAAAGTCGCCGGAAAAGGAACAACATCCCCAGCAAACATTAAAGGTGCAAAAGATTCCCACCACAGCGAACTTCTCCCAGCAGACATCGCGCCCACAGTATCGCCGTGATAACCTCCCTCAAAACTAATAAAGCTAGTGCGGTTAGTTTCTCCGAGATTGCGCCAATATTGAAATGCCATTTTCAGAGCAACTTCAACAGCAGTCGAGCCGTTATCAGAAAAGAAAATCCGCGTTAAAGAAGCAGGCGTATGAGTGAGCAATTTACTCGCAAGTTTCTCGGCAGGTTCGTGAGTAAAACCCGCAAAAATTACGTGTTCTAACTTTTGAGCTTGTTCGTAAAGAGCCTCAGCGAGAACCGGATGGCTGTGCCCGTGAACAGTCACCCACCAACTCGAAATGCAGTCAAGAATTTGCCGCCCGTCTGCTAATTCCAGCACCGATCCTTTGCCGCGAATTACCTTCAGCGGCGGGGCAGCCGTTTTCATTTGCGTGAAGGGCTGCCAAATCGGTGAGATTGAAGAATTATGTTCCTGATTCGCAGTCATCTTTACCCATACAGCTAATATCAAGTCGCCTTTTAATATAGCAATTTTAAGTCACTTATGAACTTTTTATTTTTAATTATTTTTACTTCTCTTCCTACCCTTCGGGAACGGCTTCGCCGAACCTGTCCTTCGCGTCTTCGCGGTTCGTTCAAAAAAAATCTAGTTGGGTGTTGAGGGCGGCTGCGCTGCAACGTCAGCCCCCATATCACGTATTCCAGGGCGATGGTTAAATTTGTCAGTTACAATTTTCGGCCTTTGAGCAAATAAGTCGTCATAGATCCTTTGCCTTTAACATTAATTTTACCCCGCTTTTCCAACAAATACTTATCGCACAGCAACTCATAAGTTGAGTTGCTAACTTGAATTTTACCAGGAAGTCCCTGAGATTCCATGCGGCTTGCTGTATTCACAGCATCTCCCCACAAATCGTAAATAAACTTTTTAGTGCCGATGACACCTGCTACCACAGGCCCAGTATTAATGCCAATGCGGATATTGAGAGGTTTACCGCATTCGTCGCGGAATTTCATAATTTCTTGCTGCATTTCTAAGGCCATTTCGGCAATAGATTCGGCGTGATTTGTACAGGGAAGTGGTAAACCGCCTGCTACCATATAATTGTCGCCGATAGTCTTAATTTTTTCTAAGCCGTATTGTTCGCTTAAGCGATCGAAAGATGAAAATATTTTGTTAAGCAACTCGACTAATTCTTCAGGAGACGTGCGCGAAGATATTTCGGTAAAGCCCACAATATCAGCAAACAAAACCGTAACCTCGGCAAATCCATCCGCAATATTTATCTGACCTTGTTTTAGGCGATCGGCAATCATTACCGGTAAGATATTTAGTAATAAACGTTCCGACTTTTCTTGTTCGGCGCGCAATACTTCCTCAGCTTGTTTCCGCTGTGCAATTTCCTGGTAAACTCGGTGAAACATTTGATTGAATGCGACCATGAGTTCTCCCAACTCGTCATCCCGCTTGACAGACAGAGAGTAGAAATCAGGTTGTGCTCGATCTTTACTCAAAGCGTCTCCGGCAGCGATCAAGTCATCGCGTAAGCTCAAGAGAGGTGCAATTACTGTCACCCCTAAAAAGAACATAGTCACCGAAGTGACAAAGGCTGATATAATGATGACTAGAACCGCAATTCGCCCGATAAATGCGTAGAGTTCTGGTTGGACGGTGGAAGCATCGTGGCGAACAATTAAGATGTAATCGCCTCCAAAATGTCGCTCCGTCCAAGCAATATCGTAGCGCTTGCCATCGAAATTGTGATGGTGAACTATACGAGCTTTTTTTAGTTGCTCTAAACTGATTTCTGGGGGTTCGCCAAGTGTATATATTAGCTCACCGTTAGCTTGGTAAATAGATAGTCCTAAGACTACTTGAGAATCTTTAATAAGATTTTTTACTTCTTCTTGCAAGAAAGTGCGATCGGAAATGTCTTGCTGTAGCAAAAACTCTAGGGAATCAACAGTCGCCCGAGATACCTGTTCCAGTTGACTTAAAAGTTCATTTTCGCGCCGAAAATAAGAGGGAACTAAAATAATTCCCTCTATGACAAGAATGCTAACAAATACCCACAAAGCTATTTGCCTAGACAAGCGAGATTTGAAAAATTTCAAAAATGAGAAAATCCGCAATAACATAAAACTTACTATTTTGCAAATGGCTAATGTAGGACAGAGGAAAAAAAACCGGGTTTCTGGTAATCAATTTTGGGTGTGTCAACGAAGCAACCGCGCAGAAACCGGGTTCTCAAATCTCCTGTGTAATTCCTGTAATTCTCAGTAGTCAACAGCCAGCAGCTATTAACTGTTAGTTCTTGGCTGACGACTAACAACGAATTACTGATGACTCTCGACTAACTAGCAGACCCCTTAATAATATAATAAACAAATTAAACCGAAACTGCGCTGACTAGCCTGCCTGCAAGCAGATAAGTATTCATATCGCCCTTGGCTTTGACGTGGATAATTCCTCTGTCTTCAAACAGATACTTATTTCTCAATATATCGCAAGTTGATTGTGTGACTTGAATCGCGCCGACAATCCCGTTAGGGTAGAGGAAAGCTCAGACATATTTGCCATCGCTACTCCTACACCTACACAAAATAAAATTGTCACCGCAAGCAGAATTCCCTTGTAAATTAATTGGCTGATGGCAGCCCGAATTCGAGAAATCAACTGGCGCATGGTATCCTCAAGTGTGAGGTTTAATCTTGAGTGGAATTTATGCACTACTAACATAACACTGCTTTTTCAAAGTGTTTTGCTGGCGTCCGGGGTAAAGCAAGACTCTCTGGGTGTAACGGAGGGTTAATTATTGTTTACCGCGAGTGTTCCGCTTATCCGTAAGAATACGCATAACTTTATAGTGGTTTTCTGTTGAGTGAAGTACAGATGCTCGGTTAAGGACATGGCAGTGCCGTGTCCCTACTTCACGCAATTTTTGCTTGAGATCGGTTAGGATAGCAATTGTAGTCTATGGTTGGCGATCGTGAATTCTGACTCTACTGCCTCACCTGCGCGCAACGAAATTTTGCCGGGAGAAGTTTTCGTCAATACTGCCAATTTTGATACGGGTATTCGGCGACTTTTACCTAAATATGACGAAATGTTGGATGTATTAGCAGGCTGCATTGCTAACACAAACCACCGCATTTTAGAACTCGGCTGCGGTACGGGGGAACTCACTTTAAAAGTTCTCAAACGCTACCCGTCTGCCGAAATAGTTGCTGTCGATTACTCGCCGCGAATGCTTGATTTTGCCCGCGCCAAAATAGAGTCTGCAGGATACGCAGCCCGGTGGACTGGCATAGAAATGGATTTTGGAGAATGGGCGAACAATCCAAATTTCTCAGGCTTGGGCGATAAATTCAATGCTTGCATTTCATCCCTGGCAATTCACCATCTTGAGGATGACATGAAGTTGAAATTGTTTCAACGCATTCGCGAAAGTTTAAATGCTGGTGGCTGTTTTTGGAATGCCGATCCTCTTTTAGCAGAAGCAGCAGCAATGAAAGATATTTATCAAGCGGCGCGAGAAGATTGGGCGCTAAATCAGGGAGAAACTTTAGCCGAAATTCGCGCAAATGTGGGGACGAGTGTCTCTTACGGCTATTCTAATCCCGATCGCCTAGCTACACTTTCTGCACAGTTGGAAATGCTGGCCTCATCTGGATTTGATACTGTTGCAGTTCCTTGGAAATACTACGGTATGGCGGTGTTTGGGGGATTTGTTAATTGAAAAAAGCAGTCTTGGAGGCCGAACTTCTATATGTAGGGTGCGCCGACCCGCGCACCTTACTGCTTAAAGAAAGATTGCAATTAGTATTTTATGTTACTAAGTTCTGCTTGATAAAATATATAATATGAATTCCGGTTGCATTGGAATGATTAAACCGCAGAGAACGCAGAGAACGCAGAGGAGAGAACAGAGAGATGAATAATTCCGATGCTAACGGATTTGATATAATACTGCGAGCATAAAGGAAACAAAATGACTGCCACTGCGATTCAAAGTATTGACTGGGATGCTTTTTCTTCGGAACTATCGGGAATTGAAATAATTAGCGATCGCGCGCAAGTTGTCAAGCTATCTCAAGACTATTATCACTTCAGTCCTGTTTTGCAGCCTCTCTTAAGTGATAAAACAGGAGATTTAGTCGTTCGTCCCGCCAGCGAAGCCGAAGTTTTGCGGATTGCAGCAGCCTGCGTCAAATCCAAAATTCCGCTAACTGTTAGAGGTGCAGGAACGGGCAATTACGGGCAGTGCATTCCCCTCAAGGGCGGCGTCATTTTAGATACCAGCAAAATGCACAATATCCGCTGGATAAAACCGGGTTTAGCTTGCGTAGAACCCGGGGTGAAAATGTCGGTTTTTGACAAACAAGCGCGAGAAACCGGTTGGGAATTGCGGATGGTTCCCTCAACCTATCGCACCGCAACGATTGGGGGATTTATCGGTGGCGGTAGCGGGGGAATTGGTTCGATAACTTACGGGCAATTGCGCGATCGCGGAAATCTTCATGCTGTTCGAGTCGTTACAATGGAAGACGAGCCCCGCGTCATCGAATTGCGCGGCGATGAAGTGCAAAAAGTCAATCACGCTTACGGCACAAATGGAATTATTACTGAGTTAGAAATTCCTCTCGCCCCTGCTTATCCTTGGGCGGAAATCATCGTCGCTTTTGACGATTTTATGACATCGGCAAACTTCGGTCAAGCTTTGGGCGATGCTGACGGAATTATCAAAAAACTAATTTGTGTTTGTGCTTGGCCGATTCCTGCTTATTTTGCTGCTTTCCGCGATGCAATTCCTGAAGGTAAGCACTGCGCTTTGTTAATGGTAGCTGAATCTTGTCTGGAACCGCTGCAAGATTTGGTGCGCGAATATGGCGGCACAATTTGCTATCAAAAAAACGCGCAAGCAGCGAGCAAAGGTGCAGCTATTGCTGAATTTACTTGGAATCATACAACTCTCCACGCTCGCAGCGCTGACCCGTCTCTGACTTATTTGCAGACGCTTTTTCCCGCAGATAAAGGTTGGAAATTGATTGAGGAACTGTACAATTATTATGGGGATGAGGTGATGATGCACTTGGAGTTTTTGCGGATGAATGGCAGGGCGATCGCCGCGGCTTTGCAAATAGTTCGCTACACTACGGAATCACGGCTCAATGAAATTATTCGCTATCACGAAGAGCAAGGCGCATTGATTGCTAATCCTCACACTTATATATTGGAAGATGGAGGGATGAAAAGTATTAATGTGGAACAGTTGCAGTTTAAAGAGTTGGTCGATCCTTACGGTTTGCTTAATCCGGGTAAAATGCGGGCGTGGTTGGAACGGGATTAAGGAGGATGGTTTTTAGATTGTTCGGCGGTTTCAACGGCTGCTAAACAAACGAAGTCCGCCTTCGCGGACTAAGGAATAAAATTAAAACTCGGCGGTTGAAACCGCTGCTAGACAAACGAAGTCCGCCTACGCGGACTAAGAAAGCAATTTAAGGGACGGGGGCGGTAATTTCTGCTGGTGCGATCGCCCCTGGTGTAGGTACTGCTTGGTTTTCCAGTAGTAGGCGCTGTTTGTTGCGAAATTCTGCGGCCGCATCGTTTAAATTTTGGCGCTGTTCGCTATTAAATTCTTCCATGCTGCGGCCACCGCCCAATTTCGATCGGTGAATTAAATCAAATATTCCCCTTCCGCTGCTGTCGCCGGAAAAGGGGTCGGTATTGTCTTGAGTTTGAAAGTCTTGCAGCGGTTGGGCATTATTTAAACCGCTGGCTTGAGCGAAGCTTGCTTGAGGGGAGAACAGAACACAGGATGCGATCGCGCTTGCAGCAATCCCCATCATCAATTTGCCGGATTTGGAAGTTTTGGTGTTCATCATTTATTTATTAGTTGAACTTTCAAAAAAACAATTGTATCTAAACAATATTCTGACTTGTGACTAAATATTATATTACTTCGCTGGGGCTAAGGACAGGGCAATGCCCAGGGCGTGTCAACTTAAGCTTTTAGTCCCGCAGTCCTATCGTTGACCCAGCAGTCCGCCAGGGAATGAATTCCCTGTCTCATAGCGAAAGTCCTCTGAAAGAGGACTGAAGAAGTCATTAGTCCTATCCAAGAGGACTTTGGCTTTGAGAGTCTTGTTTCAACCCCTGACGGACTATCGGTTTTACCTTAAGTTGACACGACGAAAGGCACGGCGCCGTGTCCTAGAATTGACGGTGCAGGTGAAACGATCGCCCTAAGCAAACCTGCGTCTCAGCAGCGGTTGAATGCTCAGCAGCGCCACCAAATCAAACGCCAGCAGCACTAACAGCGCTCCTCCAAAGGTAACATTACCCCAAGGAGCGTGCATCACGACACTGGCTAGCGACCAATCGCTGTGCAGGTACAGGTAGCGGATCGGTTCGATCGCGTAACTCAGAGGATTGAGAGTCACCACAACTTGCAGCCACTCTGGCATAAATGACAGCGGCGCGAGGGCTGTGCTGGCAAATAACAGCGGCAAGTTAGTAACAAAAATTACCGCTATTAATTCTACGTGGCCGGGGAGAGCGAAGGCTAAACCCAGACTCAAGCCGGTGACGCCCAAAACTAACAGCAGCACAATCAGGGCGATCGCCCCAAGTCCGGCAATTCCGGGGAATCCCGCGCCCAAAAACGCTCCCGCTGTAACGATTGTGCCGGTTTGGATAAAGCTGAGGGTGACGATAAAAATAGCCGAAGCCAGGACGATCGAAAATCTGGAAGCCAACGGCGCGACTAACAAGCGGTTGAGAAATCCGAACTCGCGATCGAACATAATCGGCAAACCAGCATTCAGCGCCCCGGCAAAAGCAGTAAAAACGATTACACCAGCGCCGAGAAATTGTCCGTAATTCTGGCTTTCGCCGAACAAGCCGGCGGGTGCATTTTCAAACAGAGCTCCGAACAAAACCAACCACATCAGCGGCTGAATAATGCCTGCAACTAGCGTCGAGGGGCGGCGCTGCAATTGAATAAACAGGCGCTTGGTTAAGGCGAGTGTTTCTTGGATGAAGTCGGCCAGCAGGGAAGTGGAAGTGTCAGCGGATGCCGTGGAGAGTGGCCGCTGCTGGTTGAGGTTGTTGGGGGATGTAACAGTACCGCTCATAATTGCTTGTTGTTGATTTTGATTAAATCTGAGATATTGCACCAGTTGCAATCATCCCTTTAGGGCGGGCTAGAAGCCCAACCCCTACTCCCCACAAGAAGAAAATTGACTCTTTGTGGAACAGGCATCTTGCCTGTTAAGCGAGAATGCTGCTCTTGGGTGAGTTAAATCGAACTCTCTTTAGGGTAGCAAGTCTGGAGGTATTGGTGGTGTTGGGCGGGCGATCGTCACAAGCCAGCAGATTAGGTTGTATAGTCATTATGATAAATTCTACATAGCTGGGAATCTTCGATCGAGACATGGCAGAAACACCGATCGCTCTATATCGGCAAGGCAACGCTAATTCACCTAGAATGGATAATGTCCGACCGAACAAAGATGTTGCTACTTATGAAGAAAATGGTCGCATCTGGGTAGATCCTACTTTAGGAGGTGGGATTTCGACATTTGCTACTCAAAGAAGCGACAAAAACTGGTGGAAGTTAGATGCGGAGAGTGAAATTCCTGCCGCGCTTGATTTAGTTAATGACCACAACGATCATTGGTTGTGGAAACCGAGTCATATTATGCCGATAGAGGAGTACAAGGAGTCTCTTCGACTGATAAGTGCATCTTTCTACAAAGTGAGTTAACGATTTTCAGCTTTAGCAGCTTTGACACAGAGTGGGTTAGCATTGTGGCAAGTGAGTGTAAAGATTAAAAATGGAGTTCAGATGATTCTATCTTTTAAGGATGTACAATTTATTATCGAAGCTCTTGAGTTTCGGATAGAGGCATACCTAGAACGTTTGAAGGATGAAGAATTGGATGAGGATGAAGCATCAGATATCGGCAACGATCGCTATTTTTTAGAAGCGTTGCGCGAAGATTTAATGAAAGCTATTAAGGATGGTAGTCTGCCTAAAATAGCAGAATCTTCTGACGGTTTGTATCAAGAGGTAAGAAGTTAATGAGAGCGATTCCCTTCGGGATAGCTCCGCTTCACGCACTTTTTTGCGATAGGGGATGAGATGGGCGATCGCGACTGAAAAACGGTGCTGGATATGCTAGATTAAGTATGAAGAATTTGGCAAAAAAATGTCTTGTACTTTCACGGCAATTGTTTATTGGGAAGAGGATGTTTATGTAGCCGAGTGTCCTGAAGTGGGAACGGCTAGCCAAGGAGAGACGATCGAAGAGGCGATCGCCAATCTCAAAGAAGCAACGGAACTTTATTTAGAAGAATTCCCTCTGCCTAAAACTTCCCGCCGTCTGCTAACTACATTTGACAGTGCTATCCTAGATAAAAGAACCATCAGACATTGGCGGGGAAAAAATCTTGTCAACTATCACGGATATAGGAACTCTAATTAGCCGTCAGCCTGACATACATGGTGGCTGTCCAATTATTGCCGGGACTGGTGTTACAGTCCGGCGCATCGCTATTTGGTACAAGCAAAGTTTGAGTGCAGAAGAAATTGCCGATCGCATCGGGCATTTAACTCTCACCCAAGTCTATGCAGCTTTGACTTATTACCATGCTAACCGAGAGGAAATTGAGGCTGATATTGCAGCGGAGGAAGCAGAAAGATCTCGAATAGAAGCATTGAATTCTCAGCGTAAGATTCAAAAGCAGCCGACGGATATAGCTTTAGAAATACCAACAGTAGCCAACTATCCCAGTCGCCGAGAATTTATGAAATTACCGCTGGAAGAGAGGGGAAGGATTTTAGAAAGACAAGCTGAGGCAATGTTGCAACATTACCAGGAAGATAGAGAATGGCAAGAATTAGAAGCAGGAGATTTAATTGACTACTAACTCTCCTTCTCCTAAACGGGGTGATATTTGGTTGGCTAATTTTGACCCAACACTGGGAGCCGAAATCAAAAAAATTCGTCCGGCTGTAGTGGTAAGTTCTGATAATGTTGGTAAGTTACCAGTGAAATTGGCTGCACCTATCACAGATTGGAAAGAATATTATGCTGGTAATATCTGGCACGTTAAGATTGAGCCAGATATTGCTAATGGTTTAACGAAAGTTTCGGCTTCGTTTGTAAACTGATGTTGTTATTTGCTTTCGCTCCAGCAACCGCCTGCTTATTTTAACAGAAAACCTTTCCCTTTACACCGTTGGCACACTGCTTCTCGGACTGCATCTTTAGGTTTTATTTTTCCCTTTCCTTGGCATGAAGGGCATATTACTCTCTGTTCTTTTTTTTCAAAAGCGTTTGGATCTCTTTTATCGGGTGGCTTTTCTTTGGACATAATTCATTCTCCTTGTAGACTTGTGGAAATCGAGCTTGGCTTAAGGAAGGGCGCGCGCGCTGCTATTGTTATGAACTACTAGCTAGCAAAAATATTATCTTGCTCAGTCTCATCAATCAAAGGTTCATGTTGCTCCCCACAAACAGGACATGATAAACTACGCTCCCAATTTGCTCCGTACCAACGCAGAATAGACGGTGTATTAAAATTATACTCCATCTTGGGCCAACTGGCATAAGTATTCTCTCTACGATTACCCCAAAGGTAGAAGTCTGCCACTAAATCTTCTTCTAATGAACTAATACCACTTGCTTTACCACGCGAAAGCTCTACCAAAGCCAGTTTAACAATCATGTTAGAGATAGGCAGAATATCAGAAGCAAGACCAACCTGAATTGTAGCTTTTACTTCCTCATCTGGAACATAAGCAGGAGTCTCTGATCGAGATTGTCTAAACTGGGATATTTCCTCTTGGCGACTCTCCAAAAAATCCTTAGTGAAAACACAGCCCAAGCACGGGCCTTGATGAGGACGTACTCTCAAAACATCACCACCACAAGCACGAGTTAATGCTCTGCCAAAAATAGTAGTAATTTTGTATTCAAGAGCTATGCTATTGAGGTTAAAACGGCTTCTATCATTATCAGTGCCAGCAATAATCAAATTACAATTTTTCAGGAGAAGTTTAGTTTCCTCAAGATTTTGATTGATGTCCACTTCAGCCGTTTGCACATGAATATATGGGTTTTTCCCATAAAGTAAATCCCTGACAGCTTTAGTCTTGTAGCGACCTAAATCTCCTGTGCCACAAATATGCCTAGCAACATTTTCTAACTCTAGGCGGTCAAAATCTATCAAGACAAAATTTCCCACGCCTGCTTTAGCAAGTTCTAGTGCTACAGTAGAGCCACCGCTGCCTAATCCAACAATTCCTATTTTGCAATTTTCAAGCACAGAAGTCTCTAACAAACCTTTACTGCGAGAGTAAAGTTCTGAACGTTCAGGAATAAATTTAACGCTTCCTTCGTGAAATTCCCCTTCGGAGTTTCCAATAAAAGCACGATGACGTAATATATTATCCTGAATGGCAAACAAGACAATTACAGAAGTATTAACAGGGTGACTGACTCGGTTGCCAAACATGGCATTGTAAATTTGAGTGGCAACAGCACAGCCAGTTTCACCCTCTGGCATCGTAGTTAAAAAATGAATTGCTGAGGTACACGGATAACCGGATAACTGCGTTTTAGGTCTAGATGTATAAACATGAAATACATCACCATTATCAAAACCAAATGCAACGGCTTCACACCTATCTACTTGAGATTGTAGAAACTTACCAAAAAGAGTCTGCACTTGGTCTTCGTGCATATAAACTAAGGGGAAAGTCATAATAATTAACCTCGGAAGAAACCATCTTCTGTAATTTGATCGGCAACTACAGCATCGGGACTAGGGGCTCGCTCAGACGGTCTCTTCACTACCAACTGACCAGTTGTTGGATCAAACATAAGCTGTTGATCTGAAGGTGCCTCTCCTTCTTGAACGGTTCTTTGTAGGTGGCGGGTTACATCTTGAGAGTTGGTCATGAGTTTTATGTCTCTTTATGGTTTGATGAGTTTATTGCATATGAGGAAGAAAACTATCTAAAGCTTGCCCTGTTCTTCTGTGTCCTTCCAGTGCTTCGAGCCAGATTCTACCTTTCAGCACAACTAAGTACACAGTTAAATTAGGCAACCACTCTCTGTAATGACAAATCTTGACATATCCATCTCTTGGATCTAAAGTGTGCATACTTGCGCTTGTTCCATATTCCTTTAAGTCTTGTCCGCGATATCCCTTAAAAGGATAGGGTGATGTCACGACCATATCAGGTCGAGAGTTGGGAAAATCGGAAGGTATATAAACTCGCAGAGTATATACGTTACCAGCATTAGTGCAAACATTACCTTCAACTCGTGTATTGTTAGAATCTCCTGGATTAATCCAACTAAAGCTGGGAAAATACTTTTTAAGTATTTGCCGCTCTACTTGTAAGCGTTGTTGTTGCAATTGAGTCCATGTCATAGTAATCCTTACCTTCTATTATAGTAACGATTAATGCAATCTTCAACTTGCTCAAAATGAGGGGAATTATTATGCCAATTTTGCACAGTAAAAGGTTTTTCATGGTTAACCTTAAGCTGAGGTGAAGATTGCGGAAAATCCTCTGGAAAATCTGCACGCCAGCGATCTACACACCCATGTTTATCTTGGCACTCAAAGGTTAAATAAATTCGATCTTCATTTGTTCGAGACATTTCGCAGTGTTGAAATTTTTTCTGAATTTCGTCGAATAGTTTTTTCAGTATGGCTTGACCTTGTTGACTGCTGTACCATAGTTTCTCAGATATCTCTATTGGCTCTGTTGTTACCAAAGGTTCCTCTTCAAGAGTTGTTTCGTCAACAGTCCAATTTTTTGAAGGACGAGAATTTATCCGGCTTAATTCACTTTTCCATTTCAAATTGGAGCGAATAGGACTTTCCCCTGGCAAAACCACCCATGCACCAGCTTGATAATTAGCTCGGTGGCTGGAATACAAAAAACAGCCAACATTGACATTCCATTTTTTCATGATTACTGAATTAGAACGTATGTTAGCAATGCAAAGCAGAAACCTTGGAAAATTGTATCTTTGTAATGCCCGAATAACGGTATTACTATCACCTCCACTGGGTTGTGCTAATCCCATTTGGTGGTGAGAATGCCACTCACCGATATGTTGTAATCCATGCTTGCTCCTGAGAATCTCTCCAGCTTTAATCAAATGCTGTCTATCTTGATAAAAGCTGGTATCATTATGTCGGCTATCTGAACCTGGCCCAAGGACATACTGAACTACTGGTGCTCCTGAATGAGTCCAAAATCCAAACAAGTCTCCACCTGTTTCTAAGTTAGGATACTCTTCAACCCATCCAGCAATCCGGTCTAGTTCTTCCTCGTAGATGAGGGTTTTAAATTGAGAGTGTGTTTTTGTTCCGTGCATTGTGCTTTTCGGCTAGTTAGTTATATTTATAGACGAAATATGCGTTGAGTCTGTAATTACAAAAAAAATAATTCACAGATTTGCTTTATAGGAATCTATCATAAGCAATATTTTTGGGATTTACCATCACAAAATATCATAAAATATCCTGAATTTATTCGACATTTTTATCATCAAGTATCATTTTTTATTACAAATGTCATAAAATATCATCAAAGTCTGATATGATACTGGAATTATCTACACTTACCTGACTATGGAAATCAAGGAAGTCTTGAGATTTGCCGATGACCTGGTTTTAGCCAAAACGGGTAAACACTTAGATAACCTGCAACAGGCAGTATTGCTCGCTACTTGGCAAGGTAAAAGATACTCCGAAATTGCTAAAGAATATCACTGTACTGAACGTCACGTTGCTAATGTAGCTTCAAAATTATGGCAACTCATTAAAAAAAAGTTAGGTGAAAAGGTTAGTAAAACTACTTTGCGCTCTGCAATGGAAAGCTATGAAATTTCTAAATTTTCAAATTCCGGTTATTTTAACCTTGTCCAAAAAGGGAATATAAACGTTTGCACAGAAACATCCCACCCTCCCAAAACTCCCCAAAACTCACCCTCAACACCAACATCAAATGAAGACAACACCCAAGAGAAACCGCGACTCGATTTAAGAGATGCACCGGAGATCAGAACATTCTACAACTACCCCAACTCACCCCTCACCGCCCTCGAAAATGCGATCGCCCGCCAAAACTGCCGCCTCCTCACCATCACAGGCATGAGTGGCACCGGCAAAAGTGCGATCGCCCGTCACCTCATCCCCCAAATTCAAACTCAATTCGATCGCATCATCTGGCGCAGTCTCCGCACCTCCCCACCCCTCGAAACAACCCTCAAAAACCTGATTCAATTTCTATCCGATCGCACAGAAATTAACTTTTCCGCCAACATCGATGCTCAGTTGTCAATCCTAATAGAAACATTGCGAGACAATCGCTGTCTAATCATCCTCGATGACGTGCAGCAAATTCTCAGCAGCGGGCAACTTGCAGGACATTATAAACCAGGATATGAAAACTACGGAACCCTATTTAAACTCATCGGCGAAATTCCCCATAATAGCTGCTTAATTCTCAATAGTTGGGAACCACCCTCAGACATCCTCACATTCACCGACGATAATTCAGCAGTATGTTTATTACAGTTAACTGGGGTAGGTGAAGCAGCAACAGAAATTTTTAGAGAAAAAGGTTTGTTGGATGAAGAATACTGGCCAGAATTGATTAACCTTTATCAAGGTAATCCCCTGTGGTTAAAATTAGTCGCTCAAACCATTAACAACTTATTTGGCGGTAGAGTCTCTCAATATTTAAGCTATCAACCAGTATTTTTAAGCGATGAATTGACACCGATATTGCAGCAGCACTATCAGCGGTTGTCGGAAATAGAAAAACAGGCTATTTCGCAACTTAGTAATGAAATCGAACCTGTTTCCTTTACTCAATTTTTGGCAAAATGTCAAGGTTCGCAGGGCGAATTATGTAAAGCAATTCAATCTTTAGATAGACGGGGAATGATCGAAAAATTGAGCTGTGAAGCTGAAATCGTTTTCAGGATTGCACCTGTGTTAAAACAGTATGTTAAAATGGTGGCAGAATAGTCTTAAATATCTATAGTCCGGGACACGCTCCGATTAAAGAAACCGGGTTTTTTACCTAATTTACGGTATGTAACTAAGTATTTCGTAAAAAAACCCGGTTTCTGGGCCACCATGCGTAAGTCCTAATCTAGCTAAATGAGAGCAAACCACTATCGCAACTCAAACCCAACCTAAACTAATGCTCACTTTCGATCGATTCATCAAGCAACTTCCAGATGAAGACGGACGTTATGAACTGGTTAATGGAGAAATTATCAAAATATTACCAACAATCAGACTGCACGAAAATGTAGCTGATTTCCTTGAAAATACGTTCCAAGACGAGGTAAAAAGACTCCACCTGAATTACAGGGTATCTGGCCGAATTGTAGTCAGGACATTAACCCCGAATGGTAAAGAACAAGGCCGCCATCCTGATGTTACAGTAGTAGACAAAACCCTCTGGGAATCGCAGCCCTTCGCCTATTCATCCCTAACTGAACCACCACAATTAGTTGTAGAAGTTGTCTCAACAAATTGGGAAGATGATTATATCGATAAGCTAGATGAATATCAGCGGCTGGGAATTTCTGAATATTGGATTGTCGATTATTTAGCTTTGGGTAGCAGAAACTATTTGGGCAACCCGAAAGAACCGACTGTTTTTGTTTACCTGCTCGATGAAAATGGGGGTTATCAAATGACTGCTTACCGAGGAACTGAGCGAATTATATCCCGAACTTTCCCAGAATTATCACTAACAGCAGAGCAAGTATTGGATGTATGATATCAACTTCAGCTTAAATATCGGTTGATCTCTTAGTCTGCGAAGGCAGACTTTGTTTGTGTAGACGCGGTTTCAACCGCCGAAATACTTAATCCTCAAGATTGTTTTTGGGCTAACAAGCGCGATCGCACAACGCCCAGATCGGGTTGAATGCCTAACAAACGCTGATGGACGGAATCTGCTAATTGCTCGCGATAATATAGGACTAAGCCCAAAGAAACCCGGTTTCTGAGGAAAATCTGGTTTGGCGACGAGAAATCTGTGAAGAAACCGGGTTTCTAACCCCGCGCGCTGAGCTTCAGACATCTCCAAAAAACGTAGTCTTGAACAGGCAAGATGCCTGTTCCACAATAAAATTAACTCTTTGTGGAACAGGCATCTTGCCTGTTTCTGACGAACTTTTCCCTTCCCTCAAACTACGATCGCATCGCCTGTTTTTGCTCAGCCTTCAAATCGCGGTTGCTAGCAGCAGCCAACTCCGCATCCAACAGCGTCTTACCAGTCGCAGCCAAATACACATCATCCAAACTCGGCCGAGATTGAGCAATCCCAAAAGTAGGAAGTCCCGCATCTTTTAAAGCTTGCTGAATAGTCACCAGCGCATCGCTTTGCGGTGTTACTACTAAATTGAGAGAATTTCCTTGAGCCGCGTTGACAATTACTTCCTGCACAAAAGGCAGCGATTGCATCAGATTTTTAGCTTTTTCAGCTTCTTCGATCGGCGAAAACTCCCGAATCCGCAGAGTCACCCGATCGCCCCCAACCCGATTTTTCAACTCCTCCGGCGTGCCCTGTGCAATTACCGTACCCTTGTCAATAATCGCCACGCGATCGGCCAAAGCGTCAACTTCTTCGAGATAGTGACTCGTAATCAAAACCGTCGTACCTTCCTCCCGCAAGCGCCGCAGGAAATCCCACACAACCACCCGGCTTTCAATATCGAGCCCGACAGTCGGTTCGTCTAACACCAAAACATCCGGCTGGTGAAGCAACCCAGCAGCTAAGTCGAGGCGTTTGCGGATACCGCCGGAATAAGTACCCGTCTTTTTATTTTCCCACTCCTCCAAACCGAGGAGTTTCACCATTTCGTCAATCCGCCCTTTAATCGTATTGCGCGGCAAATGGTAAAGCGCTGCTTGCAGTTGCAGGAGTTCCCGCCCCGTCAGCACCTTATCGAGAGCAACTTCTTGGGCGACATAGCCGAGTTTTTGTCTGGCAATTCTCGGCTGGCTGACAGCAGAAATGCCAGACACTTCAATGCGTCCGCTATCGGGCGCACTCAAAGTACAAAGTACCCGCAGGGTTGTGGTTTTGCCTGCACCGTTGGGGCCTAGCAAACCAAATATTTCCCCCGGTTCTACCTTGAAGGAAACATCTTTAACGGCTTCTACAGTGCCGTAGCGTTTCTGAAGATTTTCAATTAAAACGGCGGGAGCCATATATTTTGGGGATGAACTGGTTGTTAATATTTTGACACTTCTGGGCTCAAATTGCCGGAATGGTCGATCGACCAATGCGACTCGGTGTGCTTGTAACGATCGCACACTCCTCCTCAACCGGAAACAGCTTATAGTTTTGATTTTTAATACCCGTTTATAAAATATCAACTTTTTAACGGCTCTCAACCCTGATATTCATCAGTTTTCCCACTCTCCCATCTCCCATCTCACCTCCAAAAAATTATGAGTTTTGAGTTAATTATAACTTCTCAGTTAGTAACTCAAAACTCACAAGTTTTCAACAAGTAGAGATGCACCCGAAACCTGTTACTTTATAATTATCTCTACCTATAGGCTGATTTGTAGCGAGATTTTGATAATTAACACACTGGTCACACACATCACACTTTCGAGCCAACTATTAAACACAAAAAACTTCCCGAATTGGCAAGTTCTACTTGTAACGAGTTCCCAAAAAATGTAACTGTAGGCCCGCGATCTCAACCCCGATAGTTATCAGTAATCACCAACTCTTTAATCGAAAATCGAAAATCGAAAATCGAAAATGGTATTAACTCCCCCAAAGGGAGTGGCTGCCAGGTCTTTAATCGACAATTTTTACCCAACCGCGGCGAACGTTGTACAGCAGTCGGTTGATGATGGCATACTCATCTTCATTCAGTGTTCTTTCTAAGAGTGCAGATCTGAGCTGTCTCCGGTCGTGGCGAGTCACGACGCTGGAGAACATGACCTGACCAAATAACTCTTCGAGTGTCATTTGGGATACTGACATGATAAACCTCCTAGTTGATTGAGACAGATAAAATTTTAACAGGCTTGTTGTATTTTTATTATCCACTCTGGGAGGGACTTCAAAGGCGATCGAAAACATTGACACGGTGTGATTTTTCGGTTAAAAATCTGTGACCGAGACTTGGATGCCCAGTGACTTGGATCTCTTAAATTGGTGATGCTTGTCACGGAAGTCAGAAGTCAGAAGTCAGAAGTCAGAAGTCAGAGGGAAAAAGACCATCAGGCCCGATCGCCCTCAAAAACTCTCCATCTCGTCCTCATGGGTTCTCAACCTCATTTTCCCCTATGCCAATTTTCCAGCTAATTGAGGCATCGGTCAATAGTCGCCACAACCGACTCGGCCAACTCTTTCAGCGCGTAACCCCCCTCCAAACCAAAAGCTATGCGGCGGGTGAGTTGCAGGCAGTATCCGGTGAAAGTACCGAAATCTGACGGCATCAGAGTCATGCTCGCCAGCGGATCGGAGGCAGTAGCGTCATAACCAGCGCTGACAATCAACAAATCCGGTTCAAATTTGGACAAAAAAGGCACGACAAGAGATTCAAAGGCGCTCAGGTATTCAGCTATGCCACTGCCGGGATACAGGGGAATGTTCAGCACGTTGTCGTAGGCACCGCGCTCCTCGGCATCTCCAGTTCCCGGATAGCACGGAGATTGGTGCAGGGAACAGTAGGCAATTTGCCGACAGTTTTCCACCAAAGATTGAGTGCCGTTGCCGTGGTGCACGTCCCAGTCGAGGACAGCGACGCGGTTGATTCCCGGCTGTTCCAGGGCGTAGTGAGCGGCGATCGCAGCATTGGAAAACAAGCAAAAACCCATCGCGCGGGCTTTTTCGGCGTGGTGTCCCGGCGGCCTGGCCAGCACAAAAGCCGGTTCCCCCGCAGCCACCACTCGATCGACCCCATCGAGCCAAGCACTCGCCGCTAGCAGCGCTACGTCGTAACTTTCAGCAGAAATCGGCGTATCACCGTCGAGGTAGCCGCCTCCCCGATGAGCCAAATGTTCGATTTCTTTGATGTATCTTTGCGAGTGAACTTTTTTGATAGCCGAGAACAGTTGTTGTTCGCGCTGCGCCACTGGGGTGGGCAGTTGCCATTCAATTTTATCCGCCCAAGGAGCAGCTTTCAGAGCATTGACGATCGCCGTTAAACGTTCTGGTCGCTCTGGGTGAAGCATTCCAGTCTTGTGCAGCAAGAAATCTTCGGAGTAGATGACGGGTAGCATCGGCTGATTTTAGATTTTAGATTTTAGATTTTAGATTTTTAGTTGGCTTTAAGAATGCCTTCGGTTTTGTGAAATTAAAATTTCGATCGAGTAACCATTTTAATTTCTTATATGGTCGTCAAAAAAACTCACGAAAGCATGAAAAGCGACCGCCTAAAAAAAACTTTCTAGCTTTTGCCAACTGCTGACAAAATCACCAACTGACAAATTATCAATTGTGCTTGTTTCGTCCCTTAAATTTTCTGGCAACTTTCCCATAAATTCCAAGGCAAATTGTGATATAATTTCAGGAGTAATTTGCAATATTTGGCAGCTCTACTGAATCCAAACCGATTTTATCGCATTTTTGAGATTTATAGCGGTCAAATTTAAATTTTTAACGGAGTTTTTCAACCTATGAGCACCTCTGAGTCGCGGATAATCCCGACGGATCTGGGTAATGAGATGTCCCGATCGTACTTGGAATACGCCATGAGCGTAATTGTCGGTCGGGCGCTACCAGATGCCAGGGACGGTCTCAAGCCCGTTCACCGACGCATTCTCTACGCCATGAACGAATTGGGCTTGACTCCCGATCGACCTTTCCGCAAATGCGCCCGCGTCGTGGGGGAGGTGCTGGGCAAGTATCACCCGCACGGAGACACAGCGGTTTACGACGCCCTGGTGCGGATGGCTCAGGATTTCTCCATGCGGGAACGCCTGATCAACGGCCACGGCAACTTCGGCTCCGTTGACAACGACCCGCCCGCTGCCATGCGGTACACCGAGTGTCGCCTCACAGCTTTGACGAGCGACTCCATGCTGCGCGACATCGACTCGGAAACAGTTGATTTCGGCGACAACTTCGACGGTTCCCAGCAAGAACCCCTCGTACTCCCGGCACGCATCCCCCAAATTTTGCTCAACGGTTCCTCCGGGATTGCTGTAGGGATGGCCACCAACATTCCGCCGCACAATTTAGGCGAAATAATTGACGGTTTAGTAGCACTAATTCACAATCCAGCAATTACTGACCTGGAATTGATGCAGTACATCCCCGGCCCGGACTTTCCCACCGGAGGGCAAATTCTGGGTAGAGGCGGCATTCGCGATGCTTACACCACCGGGCGCGGTTCGATTACAATGCGCGGAGTCGCCGGCATTGAAACCATCGAACATCCCGGCCGCCCCGACAAAGAAGCAATTATTATCACCGAATTGCCTTACCAAACAAACAAGGCAGCCCTAATTGAGAAAATTGCCGAACTTGTCAACGACAAAAGATTAGATGGAATTTCCGACATTCGCGACGAAAGCGATAGAGACGGAATGCGGATCGTGATCGAACTCAAGCGCGACGCCTATCCCCGCGTCGTCCTCAACAACCTCTATAAACAAACACCCCTCCAAGCCAACTTTGGAGCCAATATGTTAGCGCTAGTAAATGGGGAACCCCAACTACTTACGCTCTCCCAATTCCTCAATGTCTTCCTAGATTTCCGCATTGAGACAATTACTCGCCGGACTCAATATGAGCTCCGCAAAGCAGAAGAACGCGACCACCTTCTGCAAGGCTTATTAATTGCCCTAGACAACTTAGATGCAATTATTCACCTAATTCGCGCCGCTGCCGACTCCGCAGCAGCCAAACAAGAATTGATGGATAATTACGGTCTTTCTGAACAGCAATCAGACGCAATTCTGCAAATGCAGTTACGGCGTTTGACAGCATTAGAAGCGCAAAAAATTCAGCAAGAACACGAAGAATTGCGAACTAAAATCGCAGATTTGGAAGATATCTTAGCGCGGCGGGAACGCATCTTAGAAATCGCCGAATTTGAAGCAGTCGAAATCCAAACCAAAATCGCTACTCCTAGGCGCAGCGTCATCGAACACGCCGAAGGAGAAATCGATGAAAGAGATTTAATTGCCAACGAACAAGCAATTATTCTGATTACAGAGCAGGGCTACATCAAGCGGATGCCTGTCAGCACTTTCGAGGCCCAAAGTCGCGCTACTCGCGGCAAAGCAGGCGCGAAAATGAAAGAAGACGATGGAGTAGAACATTTCCTTTCCTGCTGCGATCACGATAGCGTTTTGTTCTTCAGCGACAGGGGCGTAGTTTACTCTGTCAAAGCTTATCAAATCCCCGTCTGTTCCCGGACAGCCCGCGGCACTCCCGTGGTGCAACTGCTGCCGATTCCTATAGAAGAAAAAATCACTTCTATGGTGTCAGTCACAGAATTCACCAGCGAAGAATACTTGGTAATGTTGACTCGCGGCGGCTACATTAAGAAAACCGCACTTTCCGCTTTTGGCAACATCCGCACTAATGGATTAATCGCCATTTCTCTAGAAGAAGGCGACCAATTGCGCTGGGTGCGGAGAGCAAAAGTGGGTGACAGCATCATCATCGGTACGCGCCAAGGCATGGCAATTCATTTCCGCACCAATCACGAACAGTTGCGCCCAGTCGGCCGCGCGACGCGGGGTGTAAAATCAATGAAATTGCGATCGGGCGATGAGTTGATCAGCATGGACATTTTGCCGAGTTCAATTGTTGCCGAAATTGCTGAATTGGAAACGGAAGACTCCGAATTTGAGGGAGCTAATATTGCTCAATTAGAAACGGGCGACTCGGAATTTGAAGGGGCAGAAATTGCTGAATTGGACACTGAAGATGCGGAGGTGGAAGACGAAGAATTAGAACTGCAAGCCGAGGAAATTGAAGGCGAAGATGCGGAAGAAATTTCGACAGTGAGCAGCGAAGTTCCTTCGGTGTTGGTAATCACCACCAACGGCTATGGCAAGCGGGTTCCTGTTTCTCAATTCCGCCTACAAAGACGGGCTGGCAAGGGATTGACGGCTACTAAATTCAAATCTAAAAAGGGTAAGGATCAGGTAGCTGCGCTGCGAATTGTCAACGAAGATGACGAATTGATGATCATTACCAACCGAGGTATTATTATCCGTCAGGCTGTGAGTGCAATTTCTACTCAATCGCGCACAGCAACGGGTGTGCGGGTGCAGCGGTTAGATGAGGATGATTCGATCGTAGCTGTGGCTTTAGTGCCGCCTGCTGGTGAAGAATCGGCGGAAGAATCGGAATCTGAGGAAGTGGCAGAATAGTCATAGGTTAATAGTTTGTAAGGTGCGCGCTGCGTACCTTACTGCTGAATGGTAAAAATGCGATCGTCCCTACTCAGAAGTTTTCCCTCAAAAGTCAAAGATTTTTTCCGGTGAGGTAATGATGAGTCAACTCCAAACCAAACTACTAACTGATACCTGGGTTACAGCGACTTGGGATGAATATATAGAAATTATTAAACAGCCGGAGTACGATCGAGCAAAATGCTACTACTACAACGGACAGTTGAGGATTGAAATGGCAGCAGTCGGGGCCGATCATGCGGATGACAACGGAATTATCGTCATCTTAATCAATTTATTTGGCATTGCTAAAGGTATAAAAATGAGACTGCTGGTCAACTGTAGCTACGCCAAAACAGGTGTCAGAGGCGCTCAACCTGATGCTTCTTACTACATCGGAGACCGGGTACAAACGGCACCTCGCGGCAGTTCTGTAGTGAATTTAGATAGCCTAGTTTCCCCTGATTTAGCAATTGAAATTGCCGACAGTTCTCTCGTTGACGATTTGGGGACAAAAAGAATGATTTATGAAGAATTAGGAGTGTCGGAATATTGGGTAGTAGACGTACAAAAAGCGCAAGTTATTGCTTTCAAAATAATTGCTAACCGGGGAAGCGAACGTCTGACGGAATCTCAAGTTTTGCCGGGGCTAAAAGTTGCTTTATTAGAGGAAGGTTTGCGCCGCAGTCGCCAGACGGACAATACAGAAGTAGGCAACTGGTTTTTAGAGGAAGTTCGCGGGAATCCTCAATAGTGCGATCGACTGCATTCTTTTTTTTAACTGGAGGCTAGAAACCCGGTTTCTAAGAGTTTTGCGAACAGGAACCAGGAATATAGGAAGAAACCGGGTTTCTGAGGTTTGCGTGTCTCCAGGACAGGGCAATGCCATGTCCGGCGCTTGAATCGTTGACAATCGATCCGATAATTGCTATAGCATAATATAATCAAAAAGTTAATAGCAAAAGTCTGTAAAAATGCCTTATTTAACAGCAGCAAACGACATCAAAGCAATCATAGCTAAATTTGCCCAAGCTAAAATCCTGTGGGTTGACACAGAAATAGCAGACTATAAATTCAACCCCAGATTATCTCTGATTCAGGTGTTACCTGACTCCACAGATTCGAGTGGAGAGGGTACTTTTCTACTAGATGTCTTGGATCAACCTGAATTGGCCAAAGATTTCATCAACCAAATCATGGTCAATCCAAATATTGAAAAAGTCTTGCACAACGCCAGCTATGACATCCGATTTCTAGGCAATGACGACGCTCAAAATGTCACTTGCACATTAAAATTGGCGAGAAAGATTCCCACTTACATTCTGCCCTTACCTAATCGACAACTCAAAACTTTAATAGAAACACTTTGCGGCATTGCTTATGTAGATAAAACAGAACAAAGTGGCGATTGGGCAAAGCGTCCCCTCACCCATAAGCAGCTAGAATATGCCAAGATGGACGCGGTTTATTTAGCTGGAGTGCATCGTCGCCTGCTAGAAATCCTTGCCCAATGTTACCCCGAACCCGCAACAGAAAACTTAACAGCATTGGGTGAAAAATATCAGGAAATAGAATCTCGGTGGAAGCCGCTAGATTCAGAAATCGCTGAAGTGAAAGAACGCATTAAGGCAGGGATGCTAGCCCAAAAGCTCAAAGACAGTTCTTATTTTGAGCTTTCCAGTTCGATAACGATGAAAGTTGATTTTATGACGCTGGCCAGACTGACGCAAACTGAGGGAATTGAGTTGAATTTTCCGGTGACGCTGACGAAAGAAATTCAAAAACAGTTAGGCGAACTCATCGCTCATCCATCTTTGGAAGTTGAGGATATTGCTAGTTGGCGGTTAAATTCTAATCTACAGCAACGGCGGAAATCTACTAAAAAAATTGCGCCGGAACCGGAGAGTGAGGATTTAACAGTGCTGGGCAAAAGGTATCAAGAAATTTTGCCTGAATGGAAGTTGTTGGATTCTGAAGTTGAGCATCTGAAAGAGCGCATTAAAAAAGCAATGTTGGTGCAAAATAAGGAAAATACTCCCCATTTTAAGTTATCCAGTTCCTCGATTTTGAAGGTAGATTTTGCTAGCTTGGCAAAACTTGCCCTATCTGTGGGAGTTGAGTTAGATTTTATGGTGACGCTGACTCAATACATCCAAAAGCGGTTAGGGGAAGCTATTAACAAAATTGATGTGCAAATTGAGTATATTACCAGTTGGCGGATGACGGCTAAGACTGTGGAAGATGAAGATGAGGAAATCCCGTTTTAAATAGAGGGCGGGTACGGGGATACCGCCCTTACAGTATAAACGAATCGCGTTTCATTTTTGCTGGGTGTACCGCGACTAAGCTTGTTCTTCCAAATACTCTGCAACTGCTTGCAAATCTTCCAATCCTCGGTTCAAGCTGTTAAGCATAGCTTCCCCAGTTTCAGTATCAAAGTTGAGTTTAGGATTTTGCAAAGCTAACTCTTGAATTGCTTCTAGCCATAGTGAAAGCGGTACCTGGCGCACAGCTTCCCGTAACCCCATATTTGCCAATACTGCAAGATAAAAACCTGTCAAGTCTTGCCCTCCATAGCCATAGAAACCATGCCGCAGTTCTAGCTTTTGGGGGGTGTAGGCTGCATATTGATCGAAAGTGATCGGTGTGCGATCGAGTTTTGGTTGTGGGAGTGGTGGTGTATCCATATTTTTTGACCTGATTTGTTACTATCGGCTGCGCCTTTGCGGTTAATTTCAATCCGCCATATTTAACCAAGGTGGGCATTTTGCCCACCCTAATTCCTACTTCCCTACCGTGAAATACTCATTCTTAGCATACACGCTAATAATGCAGTCTCCCACTTCAAAAAACATCCCCTCTTGCTCATCCTTAGAAAATTGCAAGTTGCCGTATTTAGAATTAATTTCCTCAGCAGTCGCCGCTTTTGCCTCCATTTCATCCGGGATAAGTCCGGTAGAACCGATATAGAAAACCAGCGGTGAAACTTTTTCGCGGTACACTTTTTCAGCATAAGCTTCCAGTCGATCATTCGCATTAGCTAAAGCAGCGACAAATTCGTCTCGCTTGACATCTTCTCCCTGCCATTTCGCTTGCAAAAGGCGCAGCAAACTATCTGCACCGACTTTGGCTAAAGTAGCGCTAACAATTCCGTTATCCTCCAACCCCAAAAACTCATCGAAAATCTGTTTCATCAAGTCGTCAACTTTGGTAATTTTTGTTCGGGATGACAGCGTTTTGTGCGCGAAGACAACAGGCTCATCTAAGGTGATGTCAAATGTCGGTTTTGCTAGCTTTTCGCCCGTGTTTTTGTGGTAAACTTCATAAAGGCGATCGAGAAATTTGTTGGCAGAGTGCAATTTGCCGAAGTTGAGGATGTTTTTGCTGCCGATGTCGATTTTGTAGCTGACTCGCGAATCTACTGAACCGTTGGCGATCGCACTTTTTAAATCTGTGTATTCCGTCGTCGTCGGAAAGTTGATGTAAAGGTTCTTTGACAGATAATGCTGTTTCAATTCTTCCAATTGTTCCGCTGTGTAAGCCTCGGATTCCTCCTTCAAATGAGCCGAGAGAATGCTAGAGAGAATTTTGATTTGTGCGAGTTCCTCAAACACTCCGTCAAGGCTGCCGTAACGCCCGTCAAAAGGCACCAGCGGCAAAGTCTCTAACTTTATATCGTACTCTGAACGGAAGTCAAATTCTTGCACAGGCGAACCGTCTTTTTCAAGGACACCGCATTTTTTGAGCAAATTAAACACTGATTTGCTGCTGATTTTGGTTCGCAGCGACTTGATATTAACTTCGCCGTCGCTGACAATAGTATAATTGTTGAAAGTATTGAGGTCTGTAACTAGAATTCCCGCCACTTCTGCGATTAAAGTTTCATCCTCAACTTTTACCAGCTTAGCTTTTCGGGTAATCAGCATATTGATGGTAGCGGTATTTTGATTGATCGCAAATGAACCCATTTGCACGTATTCGCCACCATCCAAGAATTCAGTTTTCAGCCAAGGCTTGACAAGGTTGCCGTTTTCGTCTCGCTTTCCCTCAATTCGCTTCAAACCTTTTCGCTGATAATTTTCTTGCAAGTGTTTCAAGTTGATGATGATGCTGTTGCTGTTTTCCTCCAATATCTTGATTAACTCCAGCAGGGAAATTTTCTCGCTGACTTTTACCCGATCGCCAATTTCATGATTTTTCAACACATCAGGCGCAAAAACAGCCTGTTCCAAATCTTCCGTAAACTCCGCTATTTGGGCATTTGTCAAAGCTTTAGCGTGTTTTTCCGTCAAAGTAGCGTCGAAGGTGCTCGCCAGCGCATACTTAGCCGTATTTAAATTGCCGTCAGCGAGGTTAACTTTCGCAAAAGCAAACACCGACTCATCAGTTTGAGCAACGGGAACATCTAGTTTGTCATACTCATCTTTGGCGACTTTCTGATATTTGTAAAAAAGTCCCCGATCGTCTGCTTTCAGCCCGCAAATTTTCAGCGTGCTCGATGAACCGTTGATTTTCTTGCCGCTTTTGGAAACAAAAACTTGATAATCATATTCCTTAATTAACGGTTCTTCCAGCGGAGGTGCAACCGAAGTGCCTAACAGTTTTGTGCTGTCGTAAAGAGCATCATAAACCATTTTGACTTCGCCAGCGCGGATGCAATTTCCCGATAATGTGTTGGCGATTTTGGAGAGAAGTTTGAAGTCAGCATCGGCATAGGATATCGTGTTTGCAAACACATCCATGTCTTTGAGTTCTTCGCAAATTTCCCCTAGTTTTGCAGATTCCGAATTGGGACTAGGGTCATTTGCATAGCCGTCGGTGTGCAAATTAATCGCTGTCATTTCTCCCGCTTTAACCAGAGATTTAGCGAGTTGCATCGACTGCGATATGCAGGTACTGCCAGCCGTGTGGATTTTTTGAATTTCTTTGATGTATTGAGAGTCAAACTTCAGCACTTCTTGAATGGGAATTCGCTGGAAGTGACAAATTACGTCCCGATTGCTAGCATAGGAAATTAGGCTGACAATTAGCTGGTAATTGTTGTATTCGTCTAAGGTCAAAAGCTTGATTAGAGTTTCTTTCAGCGGTTCTAAGTCATAATACATTGAGCCGGAACGGTCGATGATGATGATGCTGTGAGCGACGGATTTTTCTGGGATATCAGCGGGCTTTTTTTCTAAATTAATGCGATCGACTAAATAGAATGCCTTGGCGTTTCCGGCAAAATTGTAGAGGGTAAACTTGGTGCGAGTATTGGAGGCTGCGTGGCTGCTGGAACTTTTGGCTTGAGATGATTGTTTTGCTTGCCGTGCCATAGTTTTCACCTATGTTGACTTATTCATCAACTTAATCATGACACGCGCTTATGTGGATGTCAAGGCCTGTGTGGAAAATTATCTGGGAGGCTGAATAAACATTAATATTTAGCCCTGCGATGCCAGGGAAAACTGCGGCGATAGCCTAAAGGTAAATACAATTCAGTTAAGCTCGATCCCCCCTAGCCCCCCTTAAAAAGGGGGGGACAAGAACTTATTCAAAGTCCCCCGACTATCAGGGGGATGCTGCAAGGGATCTCGCCCGGAATAAATATTTTTAACCCAAGCGTATTGGGGTAAAGGTGGGCTGTTTTGGCAAAAGTAGTGGATCTGCGTAAATATTTAGTAAATATTTAGTAAATCATGCTTTATTTAGAAAATCCGCTGCTCAAACTTTATCTAAATCTAATCGGATGGGTGGCGTTCGGATTCATTCTCGGCCGCCTGCTACCGAGAAGCTATTCTACATATTTAGCGAAGTTTCTTTTCTTCTTTGGCACGCCATTGAGCATTGTTGCTTTTATCCGCAGCGCTAATTTGTCTGGCGCTATTTGGATGGCGCCGCTGATAGCTTGGGCGGCAATTCTAGCAGGTGGAGGACTCGCTGGGATTTTGATAAATTTCGGTGTCGGCGAGGAACGTTTCAAGAGTCTTAATCCGGCCCAAAATAGCCCGGAACACACCAGCGCTTGGAGTTTGCCCACTCAAGGCAGCTTCTTATTGGCAACGATGGTGGGTAATACGGGTTTTTTAGGCATTCCCGTCACCTTGTCCTTATTAGGCTCGGAACACTTTGCCTGGGCGTTGTTTTACGACTTGCTAGGCACTACCGTGGGAATCAATATACTGGGAGTTGCTATTGCTTCTCACTGCGGTAAAAGCGATCGCCGTCAGAGTTGGTTAACTCCCCTGCGGGCAATTTTTATGAATCCGGCATTGTGGGCTTTTGGTCTGGGGTTTGTCTCGCGCAGCTTGCCGCTGTCGGCACAAATCGCAGAATTGTTAACAACAGGTGCTTGGACTGTAATTACCTTAGCTTTAATTACGATCGGGATGCAGTTGAGCAAGTTGAATTCCTTGCACAACCTCAAACAAGTTTTGGCTTGTCTGGCGATTAAAATGCTGTTAATTCCCTTGGTAATTGGCATGGGATTAACGTTTTTGGGGATCGCGGGCGCGCCGCGACTTGTGCTAGTGCTGCAAATGGCAATGCCTCCTGCTTTTGGTACTACATTGCTGGCAGAAGCTTTCAATCTCGATCGCGAATTAGCCGTAACTGCGATCGGCATCGGCTGCGTTAGTTTATTATTCACTATTCCAATATGGATGAGGCTATTTAATTTTTAATAAAAATAGGATTTGGTAAGTTTAAAAAGTGTATTATTTCAGTGATCCCTATCACAAATGTTGAGCGCTCTATGTCATATTAATTTAACAATCACTGGACTGGGGAACTGTATGGGCTTCTGCTAATGTGGAAATAGCCCGCTGAGGACGCGAAGAATCAAAGTATGGCAAGTATAAATTTTACATTGACAGGTTATCAAATTCTCGATCGCATTTACTCAGGAACTCGCACCCTAGTTTATCGAGCTTTCCGTATTGACGACAAACAGCCAGTCGCCATCAAAGTCTTGCGGAGTAAGTATCCCAGCTTCAGCGAACTGGTGCAATTTCGCAATCAGTACACGATCGCCAAAAACCTCAACTTACCCGGAATCATCGAAACCTACAGCTTGGAAACCTACCAAAACAGCTATGCGCTGGTAATGGAAGACTTTGGGGGAATTTCTCTGAACGAATGGATGGAAAAACAGGAAACGGGGCCGTCTCTGAGCGAGTTTTTGCAAGTGGGCATCGACCTGAGCAATACATTAGATATACTCTACCGCCACCGGATAATTCACAAAGACATTAAACCAGCCAATATTTTAATTAATTCCCAAACAAAACAAGTCAAACTCATTGACTTTAGTATTGCATCATTGCTGCCAAGGGAAACTCAAACCCTAATGAATCCTAACGTGCTGGAAGGGACACTCGGCTATTTGTCTCCCGAACAAACGGGAAGGATGAATCGCGGCATTGACTACCGCACAGACTTTTACTCTTTGGGCGTGACTTTTTACGAATTGCTGGCGGGACAATTGCCGTTTCAATCCAACGATGCGATGGAATTGGTACACTCTCATATTGCCAAGCAACCGCCATCACTGCATCAAATCAATCCCGAAATCCCGCCGGTACTCTCGGAGATTGTCAGCAGATTAATGGCAAAAAATGCCGAAGACCGCTATCAAAGTGCGTTGGGACTAATATCAGATTTAGAATTTTGTTTGGAGCAACTTGAAGAAAAGGGTAAGATAGAGAGTTTTACGATCGCCCAGAAGGATGTGTGCGATCGCTTCCTCATCCCCGAAAAACTCTACGGTAGAGAGACAGAAGTTAAGAGACTTTTAGAAAGCTTCGAGCGCGTAGCGCATCCATCGGAGAATCGCGTTGCCAAACCTCCTCAATCCCACGCCAGTTCCTGCAACGCGGAGGATCGGGGCAACGGACTGGTTCCGCAAAGTTCGGGGGGAATCATTGAGGGCGAAATGATGCTAGTAGCAGGATTTTCCGGCATAGGCAAAACCGCCCTCATCAACGAAGTTCACAAGCCAATTACCCGTCAAAAAGGCTATTTCATCAAAGGCAAATTCGACCAATTTAATCGCAACATTCCCTTCAGTGCCTTCGTACAAGCATTGCGGGATTTGATGGGACAATTGTTCTCAGAATCCGACAGGCAATTAGCTCAATGGCGCACCAAAATTTTAGAAGCGATCGGCGGCAACGGTCAAGTTTTGATTGAGGTAATCCCCGAACTTGAAATTATTATCGGCAAGCAACCTCCAGCACCCGAACTATCGGGAACTGCAGCCCAGAATCGCTTTAACTTATTGTTCCAAAAATTTATTGCTCTGTTTGCAACCAGCTCGCATCCGTTAGTGATGTTTCTCGATGACTGGCAGTGGTCTGATTTAGCTTCATTACAGTTGATAAAACTGCTGATGGAAAACAATAGTTATTTGCTGGTATTGGGAGCTTATCGAGATAATGAAGTTTCACCTGTTCATCCCTTCATGTTAGCATTAGACGAACTGAAAAAAACTGGAAAAACTGTCAATACAATTACCCTCGCTCCTCTAGCATTCTCCGATACAAATCAGTTAGTCGCAGATACGTTGCAGTGTAACCATCTTGTGGCAAAAATGCTGACCGAATTAATCGATCGTAAAACCCAAGGCAATCCGTTTTTTACCACTCAGTTCCTCAAGGCATTACACGAAGATGGGCTGATTGTATTTAATCCCTATCGGGGCTATTGGGAGTGCGATATTGCTCAAATCAATGTGCTATCTCTCACATCGGATGTAGTACAATTTATGGCGCAGCAGTTGCAGAAATTGCCTGCCAAAACTCAAGAAATTTTGAAATTTGCGGCTTGTATTGGCAACTCTTTCGATATTAATACCTTAGCAATTGTTTCAGAAAAATCCAAAGTCGAGGCGGCAGATGCTTTGTGGAAAGCTTTGCAAGAAGGATTAATTCTGCCGCAAAGTGAAGTGTATAAATTTTATTTGAACCATGATGATGTAGATAATACGAATACTGACAACATCGCAAATGTTGGGTATCGTTTTCTGCACGATCGCGTCCAACAAGCCGCTTATTCCCTGATTGCGGACAACCAAAAACAAGCTAGCCACTTGAGGATTGCCAGACTGTTGCTAGAAGCTTCATCTGAGAACCGAGAAAGTGACATTTTCCAAATTGTTAACCAGTTCAACCAATGCCTTGAAATCGTTGATTCTTCAGAGGAAATCCTGACGATCGCCAAGCTCAACCGCATTGCTGCCACAAAAGCTCGCGAAACCACTGCCTTCGCAGCAGCCAGAGAATACGCCTCGATAGGTATCTCCCTCTTGGGGGAGGATGCTTGGCAGGCAAATTACGATTTAATGCTAGCTCTGAGAAACTGTTCGGCAGAAGCGGCTTATCTTTCTGGCAGCTTTGAGGTAATGAACAACTCTATTGCCGATATTCTGAGCCATGCTCGCACCCTTGAGGATCGGTTAGCAGCTTATGAAGTCAAACTGCAAGCCTTAAAAGCCCAAAATCAGTTGCAAGAGGCGATCGACTTGGGGCTAAAAATTCTCAATTTCCTCGAAATTTCCCTCCCTAAAAACGCCACACCCTCTGACATAGAACAGGCATTTAACGAAATGGAAACAGCGCTCGAAGGCAGAAGTATTTCTGAGTTGATCGAGCTTCCTGAAATGAGCGATCGCGCAATTCTCGCTGCCACCCGCATTCTCGCTAGCCTGTGTCCGGTTGCTCACATGGCGCAATTCAACCTATTGCCAATTCTGCTTTTTCAGCAGGTGAAATTGGCACTGCGCTATGGAAATGCTCCGGCTCACACCCACGCCTATGCAGGCTTAGGCCTCATTCTTTGTTGTTTGCGGGATGATATTGAAATAGGGTATGAGGCAGGAAAATTAGCCCTCGCTTTGTTGGATAGGATTGAAGCAGAAGCATTTCGCTCCGCCTCAACATTTGTCGCTACCTACTTTACCCTACCCTGGAAAACTGCCATCCAATCAACTTTTAATTTAATGCTAAAAGCTTACACCAGTGGAGTGAATACTGGCGATCTAGAACACGCAGCCTATGCGGTTGAACGATACGGTCAATTAGCGTTCTTTAGCGGTGCAGTCGAACTTTCCCATCTGGAAACTCAAATGGATGGGTTTGCCGAATTTATGCGAAAACAACATCAAGATAGCATCTTGCAAATTCATAATATAACTCATCAAGCCGTTTTAAACTGGCAAGGAAAATCAACCGATCCTTTGATGCTCGCTGGAGCCGTTTATGATGAAAGGAGCGTGCTGCCTCAGCACCACAAGCAAAATAACCGCTTGGGGCTAATTTATTACTATCTCCACAAACTTATCCTTGTCTATTTGTTCGCCGACGATTCACAGGCTGCTGTAGATTGTGCCATCCAAACAATACCGTATCTGGATGGTGGCTCTGGCTCAATTATACTCCCGTTATTTCATACATACGACTCGCTGGCACGTCTCCGAAATTACGGGGATGTTTCACAAGAGAAACAACAGCAGTACCTAACAGAAGTTGCTGCCAATCAAAAGAAAATAAAAAATTGGGCGAACTACGCCCCTATGAACTATTTGCACAAACACGATCTTGTAGAGGCAGAGCGGTATCGCGTGCTGTTAAGAAATTATGAAGCAGCGGATTTCTACGATCGCGCCCTGAACGGAGCCAAAGAAAATGGTTATATGCAAGAAGAAGCACTTGCCAACGAACTAGCAGCTAAGTTCTATCTCAACTGGGGTAAAGAAAAAGTTGCCGCTGGTTATATGCAGGAAGCTTATTACTGCTATGCCAAATGGGGTGCGAAAGCCAAAATAGACGACCTCGAAAAACGCTATCCCGATTTGCTGCATCCTATTTTGCAGCCCGCAGAAGATTTCACTTTCAGGGAAACTTTAGCCTCGCTTACCAACTCCAATATTGCCATTAAAACCACTACAAAAACCACTCTTTCGCCCAGTAGCATCAATGATGCGATCGATTTCACCGCGATTCTTAAAGCTTCTCAGATGCTTTCCCGTACGATTCAACTAGACCAACTGCTGCACCAACTGACTCAAATTATCCTGCAAAATTCCGGGGGCGATCGCTGTGTTTTGATTCTGCCAAATTTCGAGGAAAAATGGCAGGTGCGAGCGATCGCCACACCCGAAATCACCGAACTTTGCTCGGATTTACTAGATAACCATCCCAACCAACCAGTCAAACTGATTCAGTATGTGAAAAATACTCGAAAACAGGTGGTAATTGATGATTTGAAAACAGATATACCTGTAATTGGAGAATACTTGAACCGGCAACAACCCAAGAGTATCTTGTGTTTGCCAATTATGAGTCAGCGAAAGTTGGTAGGAATTCTGTATCTAGAAAATAACTTGACAATGGGTGCATTTACAGAAAATCGCACTGAAGTCATCCAACTTTTGTGCGCCCAAGCGGCTATCTCTCTAGAAAATGCCCGCTTGTACCAACAATCTCAAGCTTATGCACAAGAATTAGAGCGATCGCTCCTCGATTTGCAGCAAGCACAGTTACAGATCGTGCAAAGCGAAAAAATGTCCGCCTTGGGCAATCTAGTCACAGGAATAGCCCACGAAATAAATAATCCTGTCGGCTTTATTAGCGGCAATATTGAGGAAGCAACCACCACGATCAAAGATGTGATTTCCCACTTAAAATTATATCAACAAAAACTGCCAAATCCCGGCGAGGAAATTGAAGAAGATGCTGAGGATATTGATTTAGAGTATGCCTTAGAAGATTTGCCAAAAATGCTGTTGTCGATGAAAGTCGGGTGCGATCGCATTCGCGGCATTAGCACCAGCCTCCGCACCTTTTCCAGAGCCGATAAAGACTACAAAGTTCCGTTTAATATCCATGAGGGGATTGACAGCACAATCTTAATTTTGAAACATCGGCTGAAAGCCAACGAACACCATCCCGCGATCGAAGTCGTCACAGACTACGGCAATCTCCCCCCAATCGAATGCTTTCCCGGTCAACTGAACCAAGTCTTTATGAACCTGCTTGCTAACGCGATCGATGCCCTAGAAGAATCAAACCAAAGACGCAGTTTGGAGGCAATTAAAGCAAATCCACACTGTATCACAGTTCGTACCAGTCAATCGGATGATCGACACATCAAAATTCAGATTGCCGATAACGGTGCAGGCATGACAGAATCAGTAAAACAGCGGATTTTTGACCATCTATTCACCACGAAGGCAGTAGGAAAAGGCACTGGGTTAGGATTGGCGATCGCCCGCCAGATTGTAGTCGAAACCCACGGTGGAACAATAAATGTCAATTCTACTTTGGGGGGAGGAAGTGAATTTGAGATAGTGTTACCTATTAGCGCATAAAAGTTGACTGTTGACTGTTGACTGTTGACTGATGACTGTTGACTGTTGACTGTTGACTGTTAACTGTTGACTAATGACTAATAGACCTCTTGCAAAAATAATTAGGACGGGCAAGATGCCCATCCCACAAGAAAAAATAACTCTTGTGGGATGGGCATCTTGCCCGTCCCATCAATTGAGGAAAAGGATTTTTGCAAGAGGTCTAATGACTAATGACTAATGACTAATGACTAATGACTAATGACTCATGACTAATGACTAATGACTAATGACTAATGACTCATGACTAATGACTAATGACTAATGACTCATGACTAATGACTAATGACTAATGACTCATGACTAATGACTCATGACTAATGACTAAGGACTAATGACTAATGACTAATGACTGATGACTAATGACTAATGACTAATCGGGCATTAGACCAGCCCCGATCGCAACGGCGGACACGGGCAAAACTTCCCGCGCCCAAGACCAGATTGCCAAAATCTCAATTATGCTAACCTAGGCAAGCAGCAATCCCTTGTCACGAAGGCGATTAACCTAATTTCAAACAATTTATTTTATTGAGGACCGGTGTATCCCGTATGACAAACCTGATCGGCACAGACAGCAACGACTTTATTCTAGGGACTCCGCTGGGCGATCGAATTCGCGGCTTAGATGGCGATGACACGCCTCTGGGTGCGGGAGGAGATGACACCCTAGAGGGCGACGGCGGCAACGACCAGCTTCTTGGAGGTGACGGAGCAGATTCGCTGATTGGCGGTGAAGGAAATGACGAACTTATTGGCAACCAAGGCCGCGATTCTGCTTCCGGCGGCAACGGCGACGACTCGATTCGCGGCGGTTTGGGCAACGACATCCTCGACGGCAACGACGGGATAGACAGCGTGTTGGGAGATGCAGGGGACGACTTAGTTAGTGGGAACGCAGGCTTTGATGTGATTGCCGGCGGTACTGGCAACGACACCCTCACAGGGAATGACGGCGACGATTCCGTGTTCGGGAATGCTGATGACGACTTTCTCTACGGGAATTTTGGGAACGATTCTCTCAACGGCGGTAGCGGCAGGGATCAACTGTTGGGCGGTGAGGGCAACGATTACTTGAGTGCCAGCGACGGCGACGACACTTTGTACGGCAATGCCGACAACGATTCGCTCTTCGGAGACGCTGGTAATGACCAGATATTCGGCGGCAAGGCTGACGATACAGTTTTTGGCGGCACCGGTTCGGATACCCTTCGCGGCGATGAAGCCGACGACTCGGTACTGGGAGATGAAGGCAATGACTTCCTGTTTGGTGGCAAAGGTAATGATGGTATCGACGGCGGTTTTGGCGATGACTCCTTGGCTGGAGGTATCGGCGACGATACAATTTTGGGAGGTTTCGGCAATGACAATTTATTTGGGGCAGAAGGTAATGATTCTTTAATCGGAGGCGAGGGTTCGGATACTCTGACTGGCGGCAGCGGCAGCGATGTCTTTGGATTGGGAGCCGGGCCTGGCAGTTTGGCTTTAATTACTGATTACAATGACACAGAGGATTTCTTTGGACTGCCGAGCAATTTATCTTTCGCTCAACTGCAAGTTCGGCAAGGTAACGGTGCAAATGTCAGGGATACAGTAATTACGACGCTCGACGGCAAGCTTTTAGCAATTTTGATCGACACTCCGGCGGCGCTGATCGAGGCGAATGATTTTATCGCTGTGACTGGGACGGCTACCCCCAGACCAACTAGGACTACAGTTACAACCACAGTTACAACCACAACTACAGATATAACTGGGGCTGCAACGGAGGCTGCAACTGATGCTCCAACTCCAACTCCAACTCCAACTCCGACTCCGACTCCGACTCCGACTCCAACTCCAACTCCAACTCCAACTCCAACTCCAACTCCAACTCCGACTCCCACAGCAGCACCGACGCCGACTCCCACAGCAGCACCGACGCCGACTCCCACAGCAGCACCGACTCCGACTCCCACAGCAGCACCGACTCCGACTCCCACCGCAGCACCAACTCCGACTCCCACCGCAGCACCAACTCCGACTCCAACGCCGACTGCTTCGAGAATTCCGATTCCGCCGACAGTTAGCGTGCCTGATTCGCCTCTGCTATCAATTAGTTCGATCCCTCCGACGCCCGGACTATGGCCAATGCCGCCTGGTCAGACGCCGATATTCCCGACGGTGCCGAACCCGATACCCTTACCTCCTACACCTTACGGGTTCTAGGTGCGATCGCGCCGCTCACTGATGAGTTATGAGTTAATGTAAAACTCACTAAACTCATAACTCATAACTATTTAACGTCTTGGGGAGTTTCTGCCGAGTCTTGTGGCGACTCGGCTGGAGAATCTTCTAGAGGAGATAATTGTTGGGTGTACCCCAAGAGCGATCGAAGTTTCATGCGGTGGATGTAAGGCCAGCCGCCATTGGCTTCAATATTCCTGAGCAGTTTGTAAAGTGCTTGGCGGTTGTCGGGAAAAGACGCTTGAAACAAACCGTCCCGAATTTCCCGGTGCGAAGCTTCCAGGCTCCGCAGCAGGGCCAAAAGCAGCAGACTGTCTCCCTGACAACTTTCGGCTAAAGTCCGAATCGCCTCTGTCAGCGAGTGCATTTGAGACTGCAACTTTTCTGACTCTAAATCTTTGCCGTTGTCCATACCGCTGCTTCCTTTGAAATCTACAAGGCCTTTGTCCCCAGCCTTTTGGTCAACCGACTAATCGAGCTAGTCGCGATCGCCATTCGGGGCCATAAGCAAAGTAACTTAAGTAGGTTGACTTAAGCAATATTAATTTGCAGTCCAAGTCAGGAAAAGAGCACAACCCGTCGTACCATGTGTATTGGGCTGCGATCCGAACCTTTGAGAAATCATAAGTTCATGCTTATTTTCACGGCGCACTAGCTTGATTTTTTGAGTCAATGCCGGTCTCGGTGAAGCGAGCGATCTGGATCTAAATGCTGCCCTAAGCGCTGGCCTAGCCTGCCGGCGGGCAATTATATTTTGCTCGAACTAGGGCTTTTTCTTAATATAATCCGATGGTGGATATTGAGGTTTGCAATGAAATATCGTGCTTTAATTGTTGCACTTTTAGCATTTTGCATGAGTGCGCTGGTTGCTTGTTCTTCTGCTTCTGACACGACGGTGGCGACTACGGAGTTGCTCACCTACGACGAGATTAGAGGTACTGGCTTGGCTAATAACTGCCCTAGCTTGGCAGAAACTTCTCGGGGATCGATCCCCATCGAAGCGGGCGCCACCTATAAACTGACTGGTTTGTGTTTGCAGCCCACAACTTATTTTGTGAAGGAAGAACCAGCAAACAAACGCCAAGAAGCGGAATTTGTGCCAGGTAAATTGCTGACCCGGTTCACGTCGAGCATTGACCAAGTTCAAGGTACGCTCAAGGTCGATACTGACGGAACTCTGACTTTCACAGAAGAAGACGGCTTGGATTTTCAAGCTATTACGATTCAGTTACCGGGCGGAGAGCAAGTACCTTTCTTGTTCACTATTAAAGAACTGGTAGCCAGTTCCGATCCCGGAGTGGTTGCTATCAATACTTCCACCGATTTGAGAGGGGAGTTTAACGTTCCTTCTTACCGCAGCGCAGGCTTTTTAGACCCTAAAGGTCGTGGGGTAGCGACTGGCTATGACAATGCTGTAGCGCTTCCGGCTACTGACAATTCCAAACGTGTGCGGGCTAATGTTAAGGTTGCTGACACCCGTACCAAGGCGGGCAAAATTTCTCTCCAAGTTGCTAAAGTCAACAGCGCCACTGGCGAAGTTGGCGGGATTTTTGAGAGCACACAGCCTTCGGATACTGATTTGGGAGCTAGACCGGCTCTGGACGTGAAAATTCGGGGTTTGTTTTACGCTCGCATTGAGCCTTCTGTATCGTAAAATTGGCTTTCTGGATCGATCGAACTTGAGCAGTTTCTGGTACTAAAGGTACTGCTCGCTCTTCATTAGCCAACAGTCTTGAGCAATATAACTTAGGACTGTTGACTAATGACTAAATTTATGATTGAATTGTGGTCAGTCGCAAGTTATTAAGTTGGGATTTTTTATTAATTAAAGTTTTGTATTCACAGCGCTTTCAGCTTATAATATAATTTTCAAAAATCCTGGTTAACTTCGGGATTCGGTCGAAAGCCTTCTAGCTGGTAAAAGTCTGCCTTATGCCGAAAACCGTCGGATAATCCCGCTCAATCCCTGCACCTTCGGAAAGTTAAACAGGTGTGTCCGCTATCACACCTATTAAGTGCTAGGATTACACTACCTAAAAGTGAATTGTTTTAGACTAGATTAGAAGCTAGATCTAAAGCAACCTCAGTCCTCTGCTCTACCAACCCTTATGTCACCATGTCTACCACAGTGCCGAACGAGCTAAAAAGCGAAAATTTGCAATTGTTGCGCGAGTACCAAGTTTCTGGATCGAATGAAATCCGCAATCAGTTAGTTAAACTGAATACTGGACTGGTCAGAAAAGAAGTTTACCACTGGATCAACCAGTGCGGTGAAAGCTACGACGATTTGCTGCAAGTCGGATGTATTGGGTTGATCAGGGCGATCGAGCGGTTTGATATCGCCAAGGGACACGCTTTTAGTTCCTTTGCAATTCCCTACATACGGGGCGAAATTCAACACTACTTGCGCGACAAAAGCCCTTCTGTGCGGTTTCCCCGCCACTGGCAGTCCCTGGAACGCAAATCTGTAGCAGCGATCAAGGATTTGCAAGTGCAGTTAAACCGCAAACCTACGGATGCTGAAGTAGCAGCAGCCCTTGAGGTTTCTGTACAAGAATGGCAAGAAATTAAGTTGGCCCATCTCAACAGATCGCCTCTGAGTTTGGACGCGCCGATGCAAGATGAAGATGAGGGGGCGACTTGTCTGGGAGAATTGGTGCCCGATAGCAAGTATCGGAGTTTTCAGTTGGCGCAAGAGGATCAAATTCGCGTACAGCAAGCTTTGGCGATGTTGGAACAACGGACTCGCGAGATATTGGAGTTTGTTTTTCTCTACGATTTGACGCAGAAGGAAACCGCTGAACGCTTGGGTATCAGTGCGGTGACTGTTTCTCGGCGAGTTAAGAAGGGGCTGGATTTGCTCAAAGAGATTATGACTAAACAGCTTTAGTCATTAGTCAGTTGTTGGTTGTCAGTTGTCAGTTGTTGGTTGTCAGTTGTCAGTTGTTGGTTGTCAGTTGTCAGTTGTCAGTTGTTGGTTGTCAGTTGTGAACAGTTAACAGTTAACCGTTAACCGTTAACAGTGAACCGTTAACAGTCAACAGTCAACAGTCAAAAGACTAATTTTTAGATACTGCGGACAAATTTATCGAGCCTTTCTACGGCTTTTTTAATTGTGCCTAAATCGGTGGCGTAAGACAAGCGAATGTGGTCGTCTGCACCAAAAGCAATCCCCGGAATAACTGCTACTTGCTGCTGTTCTAAGAAAGCGTCGCAAAATTCCAGAGAATTCATTCCAGTCTTGCTGATGTTGACAAACATATAGAAAGCACCGTCTGGTTTAATACAGCTAATTCCAGGGATAGCATCGAGTAATTCAAATATTACCTGACGCCTTTCGGCAAAAGCTAGACGCATTGTTTCGACAGATTCTTGGCTGCTTTCCAAAGCTGCGATCGCGCCGTACTGTGCAAAGGTACACACATTTGAGGTACTGTGACCTTGAATGGTGCTGGTGGCTTTGATTAATTCGATCGGCCCGGCCAAATAACCGACTCGCCAGCCTGTCATCGAGTAAGCTTTAGCAAAACCGCTGCTGATCAGGGTGCGATCGAAGATTTCTTTGCCCAGGGAACCGATGCTGACGTGTTGGGCGCCGTCATATATAATTTTTTCGTAAATCTCGTCAGCAACGACTAAAATATCTCGATCGACTATCACCTCGGCCAATGCTTTGATTTCCGCCGGAGTATACACCATTCCCGTCGGGTTAGAAGGCGAATTCAGTACAAATAACTTGGTTTTGGGAGTAATCGCTTTACTCAGTTGTTCCGGTGTAATTTTATATCCTGTAGAAGCATCAGTCCGTACAATTACTGGCTTGCCGCTAGCGAGTTTCACCATTTCAGGGTAGCTCAGCCAGTAGGGAGCCGGAATAATTACTTCCTCTCCAGGCTCGATCAGAGCCATCATCAGATTGTAGAGCGAATGCTTGCCGCCGTTGGTGACAAGGATATTTTCTGGTTGATAGTTGAGATTGTTGTCGGATCGGAGTTTGCGGGCGATCGCAGCTTTTAACTGCGGTTCCCCAGCCACAGGGCCGTACTTAGTCTTCCCCGCGTCTAAAGCTTGTTTTGCCGCTGCTTTAATGTGTTCGGGGGTATCAAAGTCGGGTTCTCCCGTGCTCAAACTACAGACATCAATCCCTTCGGCCTTCATGGCTTTAGCCTTAGCTGCGATCGCCAAGGTTATAGAAGGAGGAACCTCACCCACTCGTGCTGCCAACTTAATCATTGGATTTTAGATATTAGATTTTTGACTTTCGATCATAGGGTGACAAATGTTGATATTCAACCCTATTGTTAGGGAATTATGACATTTGTTTACATAGTACGTAAAGGATTAAGCAATTAAAGAATAAAAATTAAAGAAGCTCTTAGTTTTAATTTTTATTTTTAAATTTTTAAATTTTGACGTTATTATTGTACCATTTTTGATGCCTCGTTACCCTCAACGCCGATCTGCAAGCTTATGGATCTCAAATCTCTGATTCGCGACATTCCTGATTTCCCCAAGCCGGGAATTATGTTTCGAGACATTACAACTTTGCTGCGCGACCCGCAAGGGCTGAGCTACACCATTGACAGCTTAGCGGAAAAATGCTCTGCAATGTCTGTTGACTATGTGGTGGGCATGGAATCGCGGGGCTTCATCTTTGGCGCGCCGTTGGCTTATAAAATGGGAATAGGCTTTATTCCTGTCCGCAAACCGGGGAAACTGCCAGGTGCGGTTCATTTTGCTGAGTACGAGTTGGAGTACGGTGTCGATCGACTGGAGATGCACCGAGATGCAATGACATCCGGCAGCCGGGTGCTGATTGTGGACGATTTAATCGCCACTGGCGGAACAGCGGCGGCGACGGCTAAATTGTTGGAACAAGCTGGCTGCGAGCTTGTCGGTTTTGCTTTTATCATCGAATTGCAGGCCTTGGGCGGCAGGCAGAAATTGCCCGATGTGCCGATCGTCACGCTAGTGGAGTATTAGTTAGTTAACTGTTGACTGTTGACAGTTGACTGTTGACAGTTGACAGTTGACTGTTGACTGCTGAGTAAAAACTACAGACAAATAATATCCTTGACCTTTGCATCGGAATTATTCATCCCTCTCTTCTCTTTCTCTGCGATCTCTGCGTTCTCTGTGGTTAAATCATTCCGATGCAACCGGAATTAATATCATTCACAATTCTTCAAATCTAAAATCTAAAATCTAAAATCTAAAATCCTATGACTTCTATTAAATTGAATCGAAATTGGCGAATGTTGAGTTCTCTGTTTAGCAGCGAGACATTTACTTATGTTTTCAAGCGACTGTTGCAGGCACTTTTAACCCTATTTTTGGCATCGATGCTTTGTTTTGCAATTATTGAGCTAGCACCGGGAAATTACTTGGATACTTTGAGCCAAAATCCCAAGATTTCGCCGGAGACACTCAAGCAACTCGAACAGCAGTTCGGCTTAGATAAACCAGCGATTGTGCAGTATGGGCGGTGGCTGCAACAAATTGTGACGCGGGGGAATTTTGGCACGAGTTTTGTGTATCAGCGATCCGTAGCTTCGCTGCTGTGGGAACGGGTACCGGCGACGTTATTAATGGCGATCGCATCTTTGATTGTAACTTGGGCGATCGCGATTCCCTTGGGAATAGTCGCTGCCGTCAATCAAAACCGCACAGTCGATCGAGTTCTGCAAGTAGTCAGCTACACCGGACAAGGATTTCCGAGCTTTATCACAGCGTTGCTGCTGCTATTTTTCGCACAGAATACTTCGCCTCTGTTTCCCGTCGGAGGAATGACAAGCATTGACCATGCAGACTTACCTTGGTGGGGTCAAATCCTCGATTACGGCTGGCACTTAATTTTGCCAACAGTCGCCCTCAGCGTTACTGGTTTTGCTGGTTTGCAAAGATTGATGCGCGGACAATTGTTGGACGTGCTGCGTCAAGATTACATCCGAACGGCAAGGGCGAAAGGTTTGCCGGACGATCGAGTAATTTACATTCATGCTTTGCGGAATGCTGTTAATCCGTTGATTACGCTGTTGGGTTTTGAGTTTGCTAGTTTGTTGAGCGGTGCGTTTATTGCGGAATTTTTCTTTAATTGGCCGGGTTTGGGAAAGCTGACTTTGGAGGCGGTGAACAATCAAGATTTGTATTTAGTAATGGCTAGTTTGATGATGGGTGCGACGATGTTGATTGTTGGGAATTTGTTGGCGGATTTGCTGCTGAAAGCTGTCGATCCTCGGATTAAACTGGAAGATTTGAAGTGAGAGAATCATATTTGATTATAAATTTGATTCTCGTTAATTTCGGTTGTGACACAATCATTTTCAAATAATGTTCCTAGCCCTCGCTTTTCCAATCAGTCCCCCGCGACGCTAAATGATGAAATTCGATCGGCAGATGAGTTAGGTATCAGACCCATTAAAGTGGGAGAAGCAGGATTTGACGATATAATTAATGAAGGTACTGTCAAATGGGCAGTGACAACAAACCTAGAACTCCTTATAATTCCGAAATTTTTAGATGTTAACAATGAAATTTACCATACGGTTATAACTCGCGGTCAGCCGGTTTTGGCGGCAGGAGAAGCCGAGATTGTCGGCACCAACGGTTTGTATATTTTGCTAACAATCAGCAATCACAGCGGGCATTTTAGACCCAATTCAGAGAGCTTAGAACTAGGAATTGCAGCCTTTAGGCAGCAAGGAGTTGATACAAATAATGCTGATATCGAATATGTGGAGTAGATAAATTATGACTCAATCTCCTACGACAATATCCCTCGATCGCATTCTCGAACAAAATGCCGAATCTGTACTGATTTGGGCGAACAACATATTTTCAGGTCAAACCACCGAACCACAAGGGTTTAACTGGCTATTATTAGCCGATGTTGCCTCGGCTAAGGCTCGAAAAGGTCAAAATGGTTCCGGTTTGTGCGATCGCAAATGGGCAGAAGTCGCGATCGCAATTTACGATCGCAAGGCCGATGATGCCGATCTCAAAAAACCAGGTAGTGGCGAGTCTTTTACGATTTCCTCAATGATGTTGCGGGCTGCGATGATAGAAAAACAGGAAGTAATTTCCGATCATCCTGTTCTCGATGTTAACTTAATTTTAGAATGGTTTTGGGATAACATCAAAGAGTCGCAGGAAGATGTCGAAAAAAAGGCTGCTAATTGGCAAACGCTACCTATTGCAGAAATTCGCGAGTTAAGAAAACTTAAAAATCGCTTGAAAGTTATTGCAGCACTTTCTGATACTGATAAATATGTTTTAGATGAAAAACTCAACACTTGGCTATTACTACGCGATAAATTACCATAAAAGTGCGATAAATATTCCCATGCCCCATTCCCCATTCCCCATCTAGGAGTGTTTTATGTCAGAAAAACAACCAAACGAGCCAAGGAGTTTTAGCCGCTTTACCGACGGGTGCAGGCATATTGACAGTCTTTCAGAAGAGGCAAGGCACACAGTTAAAGTGTTGTTAAAAAAAGCTGGCACTGATGACGCACAAGAAGCGGAGCAGATACTTTCAAGCATGACAGAACTGCATCTCTACAGAAATCGAATTACCGACATCAGCTTCCTCGGCTCGCTCACCAATCTGACCACACTGGATCTGGGCTACAATCAAATTAGCGACATCAGCTCTCTCGGTTCGCTCACCAATCTGACAACACTGTCTCTCCGCGGCAATCAAATTACCGACATCAGCTCCCTCGGCTCGCTCACCAATCTGACCACACTGGATCTCGGCGACAATAAAATTACCGACTTCAGCTTTCTCGGCTCGCTCACCAATCTAACCACACTCAATCTCGACTGGAATAAAATTACCGACATCAGCTATCTCGGTTCGCTCACCAATCTGACCACGCTGAATCTCTACAGAAATCGAATTACCGACATCAGCTTCCTCGGCTCGCTCACGAATCTGACAACACTGGATCTCGAAAGCAATAAAATTACCGACTTCAGCTTCCTCGGCTCGCTCACCAATCTAACCACACTCAATCTCGACTGGTATCAAATTACCGACATCAGCTTTCTCGGCTCGCTCACCAATCTGACCACACTGAATCTGGCCAACAAGGAAATTAAGGAAATTACCGACATCAGCTTTCTCGGCTCGCTCACCAATCTGACCACACTCAATCTCCACAACAATCAAATTACCGACATCAGCGCCTTGCGAGCCCTCACCAATCTGACAACACTGGATCTCGGCGGCAATCAAATTACCGACATCAGCGCCTTGCGAGCCCTCACCAATCTGACAACACTGGATCTCGGCGGCAATCAAATTACCGCTCTGTGCGTGTTAGGCCTCCTCGCACAGAAACATCTTATTACTCTCTCGACTACGCCAATTGATGCTCAAAAAGCCACAGAAGCAGTCAAAGTTGCTTACGCCGCTATTGGCTTAGAAGAACCCTCCGTTATTGTTTGCAGCAGTCCCCGCGACGCTTTTCTCCAACTCTTCAACTTGCCCAAAGGCGACCATTCACCAAACTGGTCAAAGGAAGGGCATTGGGATAGATTGGGGAAAAAGCTAGACGGGAAATGGATGTCCCCATCGATTGTGAGAGAATTTACAAGTCCGGCGGTGTGGGAGTATGAGCTCCGTAGCATGACGATCGAGTCCGAAGCAGACAGCACGCTGAGTTCGCTAATGTACGAAGTTGTTGAGGAATATGCTCGATCGGAACGAACGATGGGGAATTTTTTTCCCGCTCATTTGTTAGACCTGGAATTCCCTGAAACCCCCACGACTTTGTTTAAAGAAATCTATTTGACTCAATGGTATATTTCTTCATTAGGCGTCAATCTTTCCCAAAAGGCACAAGAAATACATCACTGCCAAAAGCTGCTTTTCGAGCATTGCGGTTTTATATTTCCCTTTGAAAAAATTTGCTTTGTGTGCGATCGCCCCCGCCACCTGCGCTTTGACAGTCAAAACCGCTTGCACGCCGAAGCAGAACCTGCGATTGAGTTTGCGGATGGATGGAATTTTTATTATTATCACGGTGTCAGATTGCCTGAAGAATACGGCCAATTCCACCCAAATCAATGGCAATCCCAATGGATTTTAGCAGAATATAATGCCGAAGTTCGGCGAGTGTTAATTGAAGGAATTGGTTACGCTCGCATAATTCAAGAATTGTCAGCAAAACAAATAGATAGTTGGCAGGAGTATGCACTATTACAAATAGATGACGCCGATGATATAGATGACGGCTATGATGTCGAGCCGATTTGTTTGTTAAAAATGACTTGTCCAAGTACGGGATTCATTCACGCTTTGAGAGTGCCGCCGTACCTGATATCAGCGAGGGAGGCAATTCGCTGGGTAAATTGGGATATTGATCCAGAGGAATTTTCCGTGCAGACTTGATATAATGGCGGCGATGGATATCTACAAGTAGTCAGCTACAGGGGACAAGGATTTCCCAGCTCGCTCGCAGCAAAGCTGCTGCTATTTTTTGCTCAGAATACGAAGCCTCTGTTTCCCGTCGGAGGAATGACTTGTATCGAGGGCGCAGACTTACCCAATGTGGGGTCAAATCCTCGATTACGGCTGGCACTTAATTTTGCCAACTGTCGCCCTGGGCCTTACTGGTTTTGCTCTTCAGCAAAGATTGAGGCGCGGACAATTTTTGGACGTGCTGCGTCAAGATTAGATGCCAACAGCACGGGCTCGCCGGGAAGCCGGACGATCGAGTAATTTACGTTCACGCTTTGCGGAATGCTGTTAATCCGTTGATTACGCTATTGGGTTTTGAGGCAAGCTAGTTTGTTGAGCGGTGCGTTTATTGCCGAATATTTCTTTAATTGGCCGGGTTTGGGAAAGCTGACTTTGGAGGCTGTGACTAATCAAGACTTGTATTTAGTAATGGCAAGTTTGATGATGGGTGCGGCGATGTTGATTCTTGGGAATTTGTTGGCAGATTTGCTGCTGAAAGCTGTCGCTTCTAGGATTAAGCTGGAAGATTTGAAATAGAAGACTTAATTCAGTAACAGAAGGTACGCAAGGGCGATTTGTAATAGTCAACAGTCAACAGTCAACAGTATTCCCATTACCCATCCCCTATGCCCCATGCCCCCTGACCAATCTCGGAGTGTTTTATGTCAGAAAAACAACCAAACGAGCCAATGAGTTTTAGCAGCTTTGCGGACTGGTGCAGGCATATTGACAGCCTTTCACAAGAGGCAAGGTACACAGTTAAAGTGTTGTTAGAAAAGGCTGGCACTGATGACGCTCAAGCAGCGGAGCAGATACTTTCAAGCATGACATCCCTGTCTCTCGGCAGCAATCAAAATACCGACCTCAGCTCCCT